>CAMDQP010000060.1 GCA_945906115.1 Opitutus sp. GAS368 | reverse complement strand
CTTACGTGCGAGCTCAACGGCCGGCCCGTGCGCGTGGCCGAGGCTGCGATGAAGGACGCCGTCATCGTCTCGACTGACCTCGACAACGTCCGTCGCCTGCACCGCGACGTTCGCTGGAACCGTTTAGCCGACAGCGTCGCCCATGTGCGCACGTGGGGTGACGGGTATGGTCATCTCCTCGTGGCGTCCGGCCGCGCGCACGTCGTGGCCGACCCCATCATGAACCCGTGGGACCTCGTGCCGGTGTTGCCCGTATTGCGCGGCGCCGGTGCCGTCGTGACGTCCTGGGACGGCGGCGATCCCATCAAGGCTGGCAACATCATCGCCGCGGCGCCGAAGCTGCACGCGGCAGTGATGCGGACGCTGCGCGAGTAAGCGCGGCTCAGAGACGGATCTTCAGCGAGCGACCGTGGGCGTCGAGACGCTCCATGCGTGCGAACGCGTCGACCACGCCGGCCGCCTTCTTGAGCGAGGCCGGGTCGTACTGCACCAAGCTCGTGCGGCGGAGGAAGTCGGCGACGCGCAGGCCGCTGAAGAAACGACCCGTGCCGCCGGTCGGAAGCGTGTGGCTTGGGCCAGCGGTGAAGTCGCCCAGCACGGTCGGCGTGTGGCTACCCATGAGAATTGCGCCGGCCGTGGTGATCTGCGCGGAGAGCTTCTTAAGCTTACCCTTCGCGACCATCAGTTCGAGGTGTTCCGGGGCGACGAGATTGGCGGCTTCGGCGGCGTCCTCGATTTTCGAAACGAGGATGACGCAGACCTTGGCGGCGAGCGCCTTCTTGATCTTCTCGCCGTGGGTGAGTGAGTTGGACTGCGCGCGGGCGGTGGCCAGACACTTGTCGGCGAACGCTTCGGTTTCCGTCACCAGGTAGAGCTTCTCCTTGCCGCTGCCGTGTTCGGCTTGGGCGCAGAGGTCGGCCGCGACCCACTCCGGCTTGGCGGTGCGGTCGGCGATGATCATTACTTCGCTCGGGCCGGGAAGGAGGTCGACGCCCACGAGGCCGAAGACTTGGCGTTTCGCTTCGGTGACGAAGGCATTGCCCGGGCCGAAGATCTTGTCGACCGGCGTGACGGTGCTCGTGCCGAGGGCCATCGCCGCGATGGCTTGGGCGCCGCCGATGGCGTAGACTTCGCGGACGCCGCAGAGGTAGAGCGCGGCGAGGATGTCGGGATTAATTTTCCCGTCCGGGCCAGGAGGCGTGCAGGCGCAGAGTTCCGGGACGCCGGCGACCTTGGCGGGCAGGGCGGTCATCAGCACCGTCGAGACGAGCGGCACCTGGCCGCCGGGAATGTAGAGGCCGCAGCGCTGGATGGCATGGTGGCGTTCGCCGACCGTGGCGCCGTGCGGGTTCTTCGCCGTCCAGCCTTTGGGCAGCGTGCGGGCGTGGAAGGCCGTGACGCATTTCGCGGCTTCGTCGAAGGCTTTCTTTTTCGCCGGATCAAAATTAGCGGCGGCTTTTTCGAGGTCCTTGAGCGGCACGCGAATCTGGCGGACCGTGAGCTTCGCGTGGTCGAACTTCGCCGTGTAATCGAGGACCGCGATATCGCCGCGGGCCTTCACGTCGGCGATGATGGTGGCAACCGTCGCGCGCACGTCCGGGGCGGCTTCACCCGAGCCAACGAAGGCGCGGAGTTGGCTGCAAAAATCCTTATCGCTGGTGCGGAGGAGGGTCATGGGCTCAGAAGGTGGGGAAATCGAAGAGGCCGGCGGGTAGGGCGGGGTTGACCTGAATCTGGTCATAGGTGACGTCGCCAGACTTCTTGCCGTCGACGAAGATTGATTCCTTGGAGGGGAAGGCGATGCCATCGACCTTCGTCAGCGCTTCAATCTTCTGGCGCTGGAGTTCGCCTTGGGGGGTCGGCTGGTCGGACGCCACGAGTACGAACGTTTCGGCGTCGAAGTGGCGCGTAAGGCGGAAGCCGCTCGCGTAGGCGTATTCGACCGCCTGGGTCTTGCGGCCGTCGATGTCGGAAGGGCCTTTGTAGGTCGCCGTGCCGAGGCCGGCGGCGGGGAGGGCGAAGAAGGCGAGGTCATCGCGGGACATGTCCTGGAGCTTCTTGAATTCTTCGTAGGGCACTGAGCGGACTGATCGGCGGGCGAGCGCATCAGTCCGGTTCGTGGTCCAGCCGTCGAGGCGGCCGGCGCAGACTACAGCCTCGAGGCCACGGTCGCGATCGTTGGTCTGCTGCAAGCGGTAGCCCGGTACCGCTAGGGTGAGGGTCGACGTATTCAGCTCCTTGCCCTTGTCGTCGAAGGCCTTGAATTCCATCCGCAAAATCTTAACTTTATCTAGTGCAGCGACGTCGGAGGTGAGCGCCGCGCGGGCCTTGGCGACGATGACCTCGACCGTCAGCGCCGTGTCTGCGGCGAACAAAGCGAACGGTCCCGCGAGCAAGAGCGTCGCGAACAGCGCGGAGAAAGGGCGAAACAGGGCCATGGAAGGCAAATGTTGGGCGGTGGCTCCGCCTTGGCAAGCATCGGAAGGGCAGTGGTCGCCGCTTCCGGAGGGCTTAGCGTTCGCCAGTCGCCTTGAGCAGTCCCGCCACGTCGCAGCGGCCTTCGTACAGCGCCTTGCCGACGATGGCGCCGACGAGGTTCGGGTAGGCCTTGGCCATCGCGGCGAGACGCACGACATCTTCCGTGCCGGACACGCCGCCGGAAGCGATGACGCCGCAGGAGCAGACCTTGAGGACCGCTTCGAGCGAGTTCCAATTCGGACCCGTGAGCATACCGTCGGTTGCGATATCGGTGTAAATCACCGTCGAGACGCCGAGCTCGCCGGCTTCCTGAGCGAACTCCGTGGCCTTGAGGGCCGTGACAGCCGTCCAGCCTTTGACGGCGACGAAGCCGTCCTTGGCATCGATGCCGACGGCGAGCCGTGGGCCGTGGGCCTTCGCCATCTCGCGGAGGAAAGCGGGATCTGTTGCGGCGCGCGTGCCGATGACGACGCGGCTTGCGCCGGCGGCGTAGGCGGCTTCAGCGGTGGCGCGATCGCGCATGCCGCCGCCGAACTGGATTTTCGGGCCGAGCGCGGCGATGCGTTGGAGTGTCGGGAGATTGAGCGGGGCGCCGCCGAAGGCGCCATCGAGGTCGACGACATGAATCCAGGCCGCGCCGGCTTGGGCGAAGACGATGGCCGGTTCGACCGGGTCCTTGTAGTAGTCCGTGCGCGCGTCGTCGCGGCCTTGGCTGAGGCGGACGCAGCGACCGCCGCGGATATCGATGGCCGGATAGGCAAGCATGGGAATTAGGAGGCCTTCTTCTTCGGCGTGGCGGCCAAGACCGTGACTGGCTTCTCGCCGCGAATCGCTTCGGCCGTCACTGTGAACTTCGAGCCAGGGGCGGCTTCGGGCAGCGCGTACATCGTTTCGAGCAGCACGCCTTCGAGGACGGAGCGGAGGCCGCGGGCGCCGGTGCCGAGGGCGAGTGCCCGGTCGGCGGCGGCCTCGAGGGCTTCGCGGCTGAATTCGAGCGACATGCCTGAGAGGACGAAGAGCTTACGATACTGCTTCGTCGCGGCGTTGCGCGGTTCAGTCAGGATGCGAATGAGAGCTTCGCGGTCGAGCGGCTCGAGGACCGAGATGACTGGGAGGCGGCCGACGAATTCCGGAATCATGCCGAACGAGAAAAGGTCTTCGGGCTGGAGGCCGGCGACAATCTGTTCGGCCGAGAGGGAAGGCTTGTCGTTCTGCGGGGGGACAAAGCCGAGGGACTTCGCGCCGCCGCGGCGAGCGATGATGCGGTCGAGGCCAGTGAAGGCGCCGCCGCAGATGAAGAGGATATCGGACGTGTCGACGCGGATGCACTGCTGCTCCGGGTGCTTACGGCCGCCGGCCGGAGGGACATTGCAGATCGTCCCTTCGAGGAGCTTGAGGAGCGCCTGCTGGACGCCTTCGCCCGAGACATCGCGCGTGATTGAGGCCGAGTCGGATTTGCGGCCAATCTTATCAATCTCGTCGATGAAGACGATACCGCGCTGGGCACGTTCGATGTCCATATCGGCCGCCTGGAGGAGGCGCAGGATGACCGTCTCCACGTCGTCGCCGACGTAGCCGGCTTCCGTGAGCGTGGTGGCGTCGGCGATCGCGAACGGCACGTCGAGCATGCGCGCGAGCGAGCGGGCGAGGAGTGTCTTGCCGGTGCCCGTTGGGCCGATCAGCAGCACGTTGCTCTTGTCGAGTTCCACGTTGGCGAGGTCGCCGGCCTGGGCCGCGGTGGCCTTCGTGTGGCGGTCGTTGAGGCGCTTGTAGTGATTGAAGACCGCGACCGAGAGGACCTTCTTTGCGTGGGCCTGGCCGATGACGTGGGCGTCGAGCTCGAGGCGCAGTTGCGTCGGCGGGATCAGCTTGATCGGCGCGAGCGGGGGCTTCGCGGGGGCTTCCTGCATGGCAGGTCCGCCGGCGGCGGGCTTGCCGTCGCGGGATTTCTCGCGTTCGAGGAGACGGCCGCAGGTGGTGACGCAGGCGTCGCAGATACCGACGCCGGCAGGACCCGCGATGAGCTTACCGGCCTGGGCGGCGGGCTTGCCGCAGAAGGAGCAGCTCTCGGCGCGGTCCCCGGCCATGCGCTTAGGTGCGGGCCGCCTTAGGCGCCACGACGTGGTCGACGAGGCCGTAGGCCTTCGCCTGTTCGGCCGTCATGTAGAAGTCGCGGTCCGAGTCGCGCATCAGGTCCTCGGCCGTCTTGCCGCTGTGCTTGGCCAAGACGTGGTTGAGCGTGTCGCGCCAGCGGAGGATTTCCTTCGCGGCGATCGAGATATCGGAAGTCTGGCCCGTCGCGCCACCGCTGGGCTGATGGATCATCACGCGGCAGTTCGGGAGCGCGTGGCGCTTGCCCTTCGTGCCGGCGGCGAGGAGCACCGTGGCCATGCTGGCCGAGAGGCCGATGCAGTAGGTGTTCACCTCGCACGTGAGGAAGTTTATCGTATCGTAGATCGCCATGCCCGCGGTGATCGAGCCACCCGGGGAGTTGATGTAGATCGAGATGTCCTTCTTCGGGTCTTCCATCTGGAGGAAGAGCAGCTGCGCGATGACCGCGTTGGCGACCTCGTCGTAGATCGGCGAGCCGATGAAGATGATGCGGTCCTTGAGCAGACGGCTGTAGATGTCCCAGGCTCGTTCGCCACGGGCGTCGCGTTCGACGACGTTAGGAATGATGTAGGACATAGTGGTACGAGGGGGACTGTGCCCGGAACGGGCGAAATCTCAACCTTAGGCAGCGATGCTGCCCGCGAGGACGGCGTCGAGGGCCTTGTTGAGGAGGGCGTCGCGGCGGAGTTCGGCGAGGCGCTGGCGGTCTTTGACCAGCTTTTCGGGCTGGGTCTGGCTGGCCTGGGCGGCCTGCATGATCGCGGCGCCGAGCTCTTCGCGGGTCACTTCGAGCTTCAGCTCTTCGGCAATGCGGGTGAGGACGAACTGGGCGCGGACGCGGAGGGCGGCGGCCTTCTTGGCTTCGGCGAGGATATCGTCGCGCTGGGTCTCAAGTTCTTCGGGCTTCGTGCCGCTGCGCAGGCGCATCTCGGCGTACTGGTAGAAGAGGCCTTGGGCGACGGAGAGGATGGCGGATTCTGGGAGGGGGAAGTCCTGGCCGGCGAGGAGGGCGTCAACGGCCTTTTCGCGGCGGGCGGTCTCGGCGGCCTGCTTCTTGGAGCCTTCGATGCCCTTGCTGAGCTGTGCGCGGAGTTCGGCTTCATCCTTCACGCCGACGGCCTTACAGAAGGCTTCGTCGATCTGCGGGAGTTCTTTGCGGCGGACTTCGGAGGCTGTGATGGCGTAGGAGACTTTCAGGCCGCGGAGGGCTTCGCGCTCATGTGTGGCGGGGAAGACGTATTCGGCCTGGGCGATGGCGCCGGCCTTGAGGCCGATCACGGCCTGGGCGATGGCGGGGACGGCGACGGCGGCGCCTTCGGCACCGGCTTCTTCCCAAGTGGATTCGGCGCTGCCGTAGGACTTCGCTTCGGCGTCGAGCTCGCTGACCGGCTTACCGTCGACGGTGCCGACGTAGCCGATGCGGACGTAGTCGCCCTTGGCGGCGGCCTCATCGGTCTTTTCGTAGCGGGCGCGCTGTTCGAGGATTTTCTTCAGGTGCTCGTCGATGTCGGCGTCGGTGACCGTGATGGTTTCGGCGGGGACCTTGATGGACTTCCAATCCGGGGTCTTGAACTCGGGGACGACGTCGACTTCGTAGCGGAAGACCGCGTCGGCGCCGGAGCCGGCTTCCTTCTGGACGTCGGCGACGGTGTAGACCGTGAAGGATTTTTCCTGCTGGATGCGTTCGTAGCCCTGGGAAAGGAGGCGCTGGCTGACCTCGTCGGCGATCTGCTTGCTGTACTTCAGGCGCACGACGGCTTCAGGGGCCTTACCTGGGCGGAAGCCGGGAAGGGCGGCCTCGCGAGAGAAGCCCTTCAGGACTTCCTTCTCGGCGGCAGCGACGGCCGCGGCGGGGACCGTCACGGTGACGGAGCGGCGGGTCGGGTTAGTTTCTTGGATTTTGATGTCCATGGTAGGTATAAAAGGAAGGGAGGCCCCCACGTCTGTGGACGTTGCGGGGGAATGGCCGAGCAAATAGAACTACCCCCCACGGTCAACAGCGGAAGGCAGGCCTTTTCAGGCCTTTTCAGCCAACCTTTTGCGCAGAAGGGGCAGGACGCACCGGGGGACGAAGGCCGCGGCCTGGGAGAGCTTATGGCGGGCGAT
>CAMDQP010000059.1 GCA_945906115.1 Opitutus sp. GAS368 | reverse complement strand
CTTCGGCGGGGTCCAGCCTTCTGGCTCGGTGAAGTCGACGGTCTGCTTGCCGTCGATCCAGATCTGGATGCGCTTACCTTCGACGCGGATGTGGTATTCGAACCAGACGTTGTCCGGGGCGGCTGGAGTGTTCAGGACGTCGCGGACGGCGTAGAGTCCGCCCGTGCGCTTGTTGTCCTTATGGCTGGCGTTGACCTGGCATTCATAGCCAGCGAAGGGCCAGCCCTTGTCCTCGTAGGCCGTGTGGAAGTAGAGGCCCGAGTTAGCGGTCGGGTAGGTCTTCACCTTCGCTTTGAAGTCGAAGTTCGTGAAGTTGGCTTTGCCGTCGGCACCGACGAAGAAGAGGTGACCTTGCCCGCCGCGGATTTGGAGGACGCCGTCCTCGACCTTGTAGGTACCTTCGGGGGAGTTCTTCGAGGCCTTCCAGCCGGCGAGGGACTTACCGTCGAACATCTGGATCGTTTCGCCGGCGAACGTGGCGAACGAGCTCAGGAAGAGTGCGGCCGTGGCCAGCAGGGTGGTACGGAGGGGTGAGGGGGAGCTCATGGGGGAAGCGCTAACCAAACCCATTCCCAGCCCGAGGCAAAGGTTAAGTGAAGACCTTGATGCCGGCCTCGCGCATCTCGAGCAGGCGCTTCTTTAGCGTCGAGCGGTTAATACCGAGGATCATCGCGGAGCGGAGCTGGTTCCCGCGGGTCTCTTCCATCGCGCGGCGAATCATTTCCATCTCGATGGCCGAGAGGATGGATTTTCCGTCGTTTACTCGGCACTGCTTGTAGATGGTATCGTAGGCCGGGATGAGGCCGGCGACAGGGGCGGCGGCTTCAGGCACGGCGGCGATAGGGGCCATCGCGGCGGAGACAGGCGGCGCAATCGGCGTTTTGCGGGGATTCAGGACATCTTGGGGTAGGTCCTTCGGGAGGATTGTCTCACCCTTGGCGAGCACGTTGGCGCGCTGCACGACGTTCTCGAGTTCGCGTACGTTGCCCGGCCAGTCGTAGGCGAGTAGGGCGTCGAGCGCTTCGTTCGAAAGGCGCTTCGGCTTGATCTTCTTCGCGGCGGCCTGGCGCTGCAGCATGTAGTCCACGAGGAGCGGTACGTCGCCCTTGCGGTAGCGGAGGGCGGGCAGGCGGATGCGGAAGACGTTGAGGCGGTAGTAGAGGTCTTCGCGGAACTGGCGCGTGGTCACCATCGCCTCAAGGTCCTTGTTGGTCGCGGCGACGAGACGCACGCTGATCTTGACGGTGACCGTGCCGCCGACGCGCTGGATTTCGCCTTCCTGGATGGCGCGGAGGACCTTGGTCTGCGTGGGTAGGGACATGTCGCCGATTTCGTCGAGGAAGATTGTGCCGCCATCGCAAAGCTCGAACTTGCCGAGCTTCTGGTTGATCGCGCCGGTGAAGGCGCCTTTCTCGTGGCCGAAGAGCTCGGACTCGATGAGGTTCTCAGGGATGGCTGCGCAATTGACCGCCAGAAAAGTGCCCTTGGCGCGGAGCGAATGCTGGTGAATGCAGCGGGCGACGAGCTCCTTGCCCGTGCCGCTTTCGCCGGTAATGAGCACGGTGGCGTCGCTCGCGGCGACTTGGCCGATGGACTTCAGTACTTCCTGCATCGGTTCGGAGCTGCCGACGATGCCTTCCTTGTAGTCGTCGGGATTGACGAGCGTGCGCGTGGACTTCGTGGCGGCCGCGAGGTCGCGGCGCGCGGAGAGGGCCCGGTCGACGAGCGCGATGAGCTTCGCCTGGTCGAAGGGCTTCATGACGTAGTCGTACGCGCCGAACTTCATCGCTTCGATGGCGGTCTGCGTGGTGCCAAACGCGGTCATCAGAATCACCATCGCCTGCGGCTGGGCGCCGCGGAGCATCTGTAAGGTCTCGATACCGGTCATGCCGCCCATGCGGTTATCGAGTAGGATCACGTCGGGCTGTTCGCGCTTGGCGGCGACGACGCCGGTTTCGCCGCTGTCGGCTTCGATGACCGTGTGGCCAAGGCCAGCCAGCGCGCGGCGGAGCGAGTAGCGGAGGTCCTTGTCGTCGTCGATGACGAGGACTTTGGCGTTCGCGGCGGAAGGATGGGCGCTCATGTTGAGTAAAAGTAGGCAGAATCCGTGCCATTGGCGGACTCCCCCTCAAAATGAGCTAATACCGACTTTCGGCAACCCATAGGTGCTTAAATTTAGGCATAACCCTATGGACAGACCCCCTTGCCAACGGATTTTTGGCTGTAATGGTCGTTTCCATGTCTCGATGGCTCAAACGCGGGGTGGGTGCGATCTTAGCGTTGCTGGTCCTTTTCTTCATCGGATCGAACCTCTGGGTTTGGTCGGCCGGATGGGGGCGACTGGCCGGTAATCCGTTGGAAGTCCCGGTCGGCTCCGTGATGGTGCTCCTCGGGACGGATGAATTCGTGGGCGCGACCGGTGAGCGCACCGGGACCTATCGTCCGCGCATCGATGCCGCCCTGGAGCTGGCGCGCTCGGGGCGCGTGAAACTCATCGTGACTTCCGGCACCGACGTCCATGCGCGTGTGATGGCGGCGCAGCTGCGCGCGGCTGGCGTGACCTGTCCGATCGTCGAAGACCCGTACGGTTGGCGCACGCTCGATTCGGTGCGACGCGCGAAGGCCTATTATCCCGACGACCATGTTGTCTTCATCTCCCAAGGTTGGCATTGCGTCCGCGCTCTCTGGCTAGCGGATCATGCCTCGCTGCGGGCGACGGCTTACCCTGCGGCGTTCGGCGACGGCTGGCGTCCGCTCATGGGTTCGCTCCGGGACTGCTTTGCTAAGCCCAAGGCGATCATCGACCTTTGCCGAGGCAATCCGCTCACGGCGCCAGTGCCGGCGAATGAGGGCAACAGGCCCCACCGCTGAGTTAGGTTCGTTCGTGGCGTCCGTCGGGCCGTCGCGTGAGCACGCCGCGGATTTCCATCATCGTCAGGCTCACCGCGGCTTCGGCGACCGCGCAATCCACGAGCACGGATAGGCTTTCGGCGTCATGCGCCGTCCCGCCAGCAAAGTGCGGCAGCCAGCGCGCGAACTCGGGCGGATCCTCGATGAGCGCGAGCGCGGGACTGCCGCGGCTTTCGCCCAGTTCAGTGAGGATGTCGTCTACCGAAGAGACGAGCGTCGCGCCGTCGCGGATGAGTGCGTGACATCCGCGGCTCGACGGGCTGTCCGCTCTTCCAGGCACGGCACAGAGCGTCTTGCCGAGGTCGCCGGCGAAGCGGGCGGTGATCATGCTGCCGCCGTCGACGTCGGTCTCGACGATCACCATCACCCGGACCAATCCGGCGACGATGCGGTTGCGCTGCGGGAAGGTTTGTCGGTCGGCGGGCCGCCCGAGCGGGAATTCGGAAAGCACGCAGCCATCAATCTTCATGCGGGCGCGCAGTCGGACCGCTTCCGGTGGGAAGGTGAGGTCGAGTCCGTGCCCCACTACGGCCGCCGTGCGCCCGGCCGCATCGAGTGCCCCTTCGTGCGCGGCGGTATCGATACCGCGGGCCAGTCCGCTAACAATCCACCAGCCAGCCTGCGCCAGGTCACGCGCGAAGCTACGGGCGAGCGAGGCGCCATACGTCGTGCAATGCCGCGAGCCGATGATACCGACGGCACGCTCAGCAGGGATGTGCGTGCCTTCGGCGTAGAGCACCAGCGGCGGATCCCAGAGCTTGGTGAGAGGCGGCGGCCAGGCGGCGTCGTCTTCGCTGAGCAGGCGGAAACCCAGGTCGCGGACGCGGCCCATCTCCGCCGCCCAAGCGAATTCGCGAGCGGCGATGGCCGTGGCGACGGGCCGGCTGACGCCTTGGACCTTAGCCAGCTGATCGGCTGGCGCGCCGAGTGCGACCGAGAGATCGCCGCCGAACGCATCGCGCAGCCGCCGAACTGTGACTGGCCCGACGCCTTTGAGCCCGTTAAGGAGGACGCGTTGCGCGAGCGGGTCGGTCGGGATCGGAAGCATCCCGCCAGCCAGTGGGCCCGCTTCAGCCGCGCAAGACAGGGGACAGCCCAGCGAGGAGGTCGGTAGTTCTCACCGCTTCTTCCCCGGGGGTTTCCCTCAGCCCGTCGACGGTGCGGCTTCGGCACAGCTCTGGACCGGTAGGCGTGCGTTACCGCTCATGCTCTCAGCGGACCAGCACCACGAAGGCTTGGGCCAGCGTATCGGTGTGGGTGAGTGAGAGCAGGAGACGAGTGGCACCACGGGCGGCGAGAAGAGCGCGGGCCTTTTCATCCAGCTCGGCGACGGGTTCACCTTCGGGGCCGTTGAGGACCCCGACGCTTGTCAGCGCGAAATCAGCGCCGATGCCGGTGCCGAAGGCCTTGCTCGCGGCCTCCTTGGCGGCGAAGCGAGCGGCGAGGGAAGGATACGGGTCGGCCTTCGCGAGGCAGAGCTTCTGTTCGGCGGGAGTGAAGACCTTGTCGAGAAAGGCGGCGCCATGCTTCACGTGCGCGGAGCGAATGCGGTCGACCTCCGTGAGGTCCACACCGACGCCGAGCACGTTGCCGCCTTCGAGGTTCATGCTTTCTTCGTCAGATGCGCCTTCATCTCCGCGACCGAGCTGCGGATGCCAGTGAAGAGCGCGCGGGCGACGATCGAGTGGCCAATGTTCAGTTCGTTCAGGTGTGGGAGCGATAGAATCGCGCGGATATTATCGTAGTTGATGCCGTGGCCGGCGTTCACGATGAGCCCGAGACGGTGGGCCTGCTCGCAGGCGACGCTGAGACGGGCGAGTTCGGCTTCGGCGGCCGGGGATTTCCAAGCGTTGGCGAAGGCGCCCGTGTGGAGTTCGATGACGGGAGCACCGACGGCGACCGCGGCTTCAATCTGCGGCGCGTCGGGTCCGATGAAGAGAGAGACCTCGATGCCCGCAGCCTTTAGCGCTTGGGTGGTCTCCTTGACGCGGTCGAGCTGGCCGGCGACGTCGAGCCCGCCTTCGGTCGTGACCTCTTCGCGTGATTCCGGGACCAGGCAGACGGCGGCGGGGCGGAGCTTCAGAGCGAAGACCGTCATCGCAGCGGTGCAGGCCATCTCGAGATTGAGACGGATGCCTGGGATCGCGGCGATCGCATGGACGTCGGCGTCCTGGATGTGGCGGCGGTCTTCGCGCAGGTGGAGCGTGATACCATCGGCACCGCCGGCGAGGGCTTCGCGCGTGAAGGCCACGACGTCGGGTTCCGCGTGCGGCGACATGTGCATACCGCGGTAGCGGGCTTGGCGCAGCGTCGCAGCGTGGTCGATATTGACGCCGAGGAGGATGGGACGGGTGGACATCGGGCTTCGGCTGGTAGAAATACGGCTCCGCTGGGCTGGGTCAAAGGGAACCGCAGTTTTCCGAGTCTTAAACTAGGCTCTTTTTAACGAGGCCGCGTTGGAGTGTAAGCCTTAGCGACGGGGCCGTCGGCGATTTTTTCTGCTTGGCAAGGGATTCGGGGTCGCCCGCGTGCACGAGCTCGCCGCCGGCGTTGCCGCCTTCGGGACCGATCTCAAGTACCCAGTCCGCTTCAGCGATTACATCGGGATGATGTTCGATGACGATGACCGTATGGCCTTGGTCGACGAGCGCGTGGAGGAGCTCGATGAGGCGGCGGCAGTCCGCCTGGTGTAGGCCGATGGTTGGCTCCTCTAGGATGTAGAGGTTCGGACGGATCTCGCCGCGCGAGCGTTCGCGGAAGGTCGGGAGCCCTTGGGCGAGTTCGCTGACAAGTTTGAGTCGCTGCGCTTCGCCGCCCGAGAGTGTCGGGCTACTCTGTCCGAGCGTGAGGTAGCCCAGCCCGGTCTTCACCATCAGTCCGCAGAGGTCGCCGAGCTTGGCGTCGAAGGAAAGGAACGCGGCGGCTTCCTCGAACGTCATCGCGAGGAGGTCCGCCGCCGACTTGCCGTTCCAGCGGATGGCCTTGGCAGCCGAGCCGTAGCGCGTGCCGGCGCATTCTTCGCATGGTACGTAAGTGTCGGGCAGGAAACTCATCTCGAGCTTGATGCGGCCGGCGCCCGAGCAGGCTTCGCAACGTCCGCCGGTAGTATTGAAGGAGAAGAAGCCGGCGCCGTGTCCGCGAATCGCGGCTTCGGGAAGCGAAGCGAGGCGGACGCGGATGAGGTCCCAGGCGCCGATATAGGTCGCCGGCGTCGAGCGCGGCGTCTTGCCAATCGGTTCTTGGTCGACGACCACCAGTTGGCGGAACCCTTTAAGGCCCGAGAGCGTGGCGAAGGCTGGCTTGCCCTGATAGGAGACGACGGCGAGGGCTTCCTTGCCTGTCAGGCCATCCTTCTTCTTGGCAACGGCTGCGCGGATTGCTGGAGCAAGGAGGTCGGTGATGAGAGTGGATTTGCCAGCACCCGAAACGCCGCAGACGACGGTGAGTCGGCCGACGGGAATCTGGACGTCGAACCCCTTGAGGTTGCGGAGCGCGGCATTCTTCAGGCGGACCCATTCGGCGGGCGCTCCCTTGCCGGCGACCGCCCGGCGGATGCCGCGGAGGGGATGAGGGATGGCTTCCTTAAGGAAGCGTCCCGTGACGGAGTCAGCGCGTTTCTCGAGTGCGGCCGCGGTGCCTTGCGCAACGATTGTACCGCCATGGACGCCAGCGCCCGGACCCATGTCGACCACCAGGTCAGCGGCACGCATGGTATCTTCGTCATGTTCGACGACGAGGACCGTGTTACCGCGGTCGCGGAGATCTTTAAGCGAGCCGATGAGGCGATCATTGTCCCGCGGGTGCAGGCCGATGCTCGGTTCGTCGAGTACGTACAGCGCGCCGGA
>CAMDQP010000058.1 GCA_945906115.1 Opitutus sp. GAS368 | reverse complement strand
CGACCAGGCGGGTGGAGCTCCATCTCGCGCTCGATGGCGGCGAGGTAGCGGTCGATTTCGCTGCGCTTAGGCTGTTCTTGGTAGAACGAACAGAAGTCGCACGACGACGCGCAGAACGGGACGTGCAGGTAGAGGGCCGTCGCGGACTGGACGGGCGCTGACATCACTCGAGGCCGAGCTGCTTGCGGCCGGCTTCGGAAATCATCCGCGGATTCCAGACCGGGTCCCAGACGATCTCGACTTCGGCGGACTCGACGCCGGGTAGGGCTTCCATCTTCGATTTCGCGTCGGCCGCGATGACGGGACCCATGCCGCAACCTTGTGCGGTGAGCGTCATCTTCGCGGCGACCTTCTGTCCCCCGCGCTCGCCGGGCGAGAGTTCGAGGTGATAGATGAGGCCGAGGTCCACGATGTTGACCGGGATTTCCGGATCGAAGCATCCCTTGAGCGCTTCCCAGAGGGCTTCCTGGTTCACCGGGCCGCTGATGACGGTCTCGTCCTTCTTTCCGTACTGGTTCATGGCATCAGGGCCGAGGGCCTCGATGTCGGCGGGGGCGATACGAAAGAGGCCCATCGGGGTGCGGACCGTGACCGAGCCGCCGAGGGCTTGGGTGACGTGCACTTCCGTGCCGGCTTCCAGTACCACGACATCCCCGGCGGGGATCAAGGTCGCGGTGCAGTCGCGGAGAAGCTTATGGGCGGAGGACATGCAAAGAAAACAGGCGGTTCAGGCGGGGGACGCAAGCGTGGGGTGCCGGCCGATGTGCTTTTGGAGGTAATCAGGTTGCAGGATGAGATGACGAGCAGGGTTGTGGGCGGCCATCAGGCGGCTAACTTTTAATCAACCCCATCTTCCCATGCGCTGCTTCCTGGCCCTGTTCCTCGCCCTGACCGTTCACGCCGCCCCGGTTTCCCTGTTTGACGGGAAGACCCTTGCTGGCTGGGAAGGCGACGCCGCTTGGTGGCGCGTCGAGGCTGGCGAGATTCGCGGCGGTTCGCTTACGACTAAGGTCCCCAAGAACTTCTTCCTCGCGACCGAGAAGTCCTACCAGAATTTCGACTTACGAGTAAAGTTGCGCCTGACCGGAACAGGTTTCGTGAACAGCGGTATCCAGATGCGCAGCGTGCGCGTCCCGAACAGCTCTGAGATGAGTGGCTACCAGGTGGACTATGGCAAGGGCTGGTACGGCAAGATCTACGACGAGAGCCGCCGCAATAAGGTCATCGCTCAGTCGAAGGACGCCGCCGCCGTGCTCGCCGCGGTCAAGGAAGGCGAGTGGAATGAGTATCGCATCCTCGCCGAAGGGAATCGCATCCGTAGCTGGGTCAATGGCGTGCCCGCGCTCGATTACCTCGAGACCGAACCGAATATCGCCGCCGACGGCAAGATCGGCATCCAAATCCACTCCGGCGGCATGGCCGAGATCCAAGCCAAGGATATCACCATTGAGGAACTTCCGCCGACGCCTGGCGCGCTGACCTGGGACAAGGTAAAGCCGACCGAGAAGAAGGCCGAGCCCACGAAGGCCGCGGCCGTGCCGGCGAAACGCGACACGAGCTACAATAACGTGCAGGGCGTGCGTCGTACCGCGGAGGAGCAGCAGAAGCTCTTCAAATTACCCGAAGGTTTTGAGATTGAGCTCTTCACGAAGGAGTCCGCCGACTTCGGTAAGTTCATCATGCTGATCTTCGACCAGCAGGGCAGGGCGTGGTCGAGCACCGCGCTGGAATATCCTGTCGACGCCAACGAAAACCCCGCCGCCGCCGAAGCCCTCTATAAGTCCAAGGCCCGCGACAAGGTCGTCGTCTTCGACAAGCCCTTCGAGGCGGGCGTGCGTCAGCCGCGTCCCTTTGCCGATGGGCTGGCGATTCCGGAAGGCGTCCTGCCCCACAAGGATGGCGCGATTGTCCAGCACGGCCACGACATTGTGTTCCTGCGCGATACGGATGCCGACGGCAAGGCCGACCAGCGCGAGGTCCTACTCACGGGCTTCGGTGTGCAGGACTCGCATCTCTTCCCTCACCAGTTCACGCGCGCACCGTTCGGCTGGTTCTGGCTTGCGCAGGGAGCCTTCAACCGAGGCACGGTCGTCACCGCAAAGGGCGATCAGATCGACTTCCCGAGCACCCGCATGGCGCGCTTCCGTCCGGATGGCAGCTTCTTCGAGCCCACGAGCGTCGGACCCTGCAATATCTGGGGCCTGGCGCTGACGGGCGAAGGGGAAGCCTTCATCCAGGAGGCTAACGACTACGGCTATCCGGTGATGCCCTTCCATGAATACGCGCTCTACCCCGGCTGCGCAGATCGCCTCGCAAAATCTTACCAGCCACCTTTCCCCGTGCAGGCTCCTGATTTCAAGATGAGCGGCAGCGGCCTGAGCGGACTCGCGCTCTCCGACGTCGGCGTCTGGCCGAAGGGCTTCGACGGCGTGATGTATATCGCCAACCCGATCACCTCGAAGGTCAACGCGGTCCGCCAGCATCGCGAGGGCTCGGGCTATCGCCTCGAGAAGCTCGAGGACTTTGTCAGCTGCGACGACCCGTTCTTCCGTCCGATCGCGATGACGATGGGTCCGGACGGCTGCCTCTACGTCATCGACTGGTATAATAAGATCATCAGCCACAACGAGGTCGCCCGCAACCACCCCGACCGTGACAAGCAGTCCGGTCGCATCTGGCGCATCAAGCCGAAGGGCTTCGTGCCGCCGGTGGTGCCGGATTACACCAAGCTCACCTCCGCCGACCTGGTCGCGCGCCTGGGCTCCAAGATCGTCGGCGACGCCCATCTCGCCTGGCAAACGCTCGCTGACCGACGTCCTGAAGAGGCGACGACCATCGCACTGTCCGCGATCGCCGGCGATGCCTCGGCTGCCGCCGCCCGCCGCATCCAAGCCCTCTGGGTCCTGGCCGAGCACGGTCAGAAGGTCGGTCCGCTCGCCGAGCGCCTCCTTGCTGATCCGAATCGTAATATCCGCCGCGAAGCGGTGAACGCGCTGCGTCACCTTGGGGCATGGTCGCCCCATTTCGAGGCGCTGGCCGCGCTTTCCACGGATGCCGATGCCGAAGTCCGTGCCGCCGCCATCAAGGCCCTCGGCGAAGCGTCTGTGAAGCATCCCGCCGCCCTCGGCGTGATGATGCGTTTCGCTGGACCTTCGCTCGACGGTCCGGTCGCTCCCGGTCGTAGCGGCAAGCCGATCAAGGTTGGCGTCGCTTATGAGCGTGATTTCGAGCGCTTCCTCGTGCGCATGTACCTCGAGCGTCAGCCCGAGGCCGTCGCCACCTTCCTTGCCTCGCAGGAAGCAAAGTCTCTCCCCGCCGAAGGCCGCATGTTCGCCGCGCTCGCGCTCGACTCCAAGGTCGGTGCTCCGCTCGTCGCCGAACTCGTTGGCCAGCTTAACCGCGCTCCTGGGCCGGATGAACTCTTCGCCGTCGCTAAGACGCTCGACCAGCCCGCCAGCGTGTCGGTCCTGCGCAAACTCCTGGCCGATGCGGCCATCCGGAATCGTGTCGTGGAAATCCTGCTCGTCACTCGTACGGATCTCGATCCGGCCAAAGTCGGCCCAGTCGTCGCCGAGGCCGCCAAGGCCTTGCTCGCCCAAGGCGTCGCCGAGCGTGCCCTGGCCGCCCAACTCATCGGCGGCTTCCAGCTCCTCGCGCTCGAAGACGACCTGCTCGCCTTGGTCGGACGCGAGGAGTCTCGGCGCGATGCCCTCATCAGCCTGCAGCAGTTACGCACGACGAAGCCAGATGCTGTCGCCGCACTCGTCGGCACGTCGCCAGCAGAGGTTTCAAATCTCGCCCTACGCGCCCTGGTCGCCTCGCGTGCACCGCAGGCTTCCACGCTCGCGATGAAGCTTTATCCGACCCTTTCCGTCAACGACCGCAAGGTCGTCCTCGATGGCATCAGCGGCACCAAGGCCGGAGCGAAGGCCATCGCCGCCGGCCTAGCCGACAAGTCTGTCGGCGTCGCCGACATCGAGACCCCCGTTGCCGAGAAGCTGGCCATCGCCTTGGGCGATAGTCCCGAACTCGCGATCGTCTCCGCTCAGCTGGGTGGCGTCTTCCGCAGTGTGCTCGCCTTGGACGGCTCTGCTATCGCCGTCGCCAAGACCGGCATCGTCCTTAAGGGCGCCTTCACCGTCGAGACCTGGGTACGGCTCGACGACAAGATCGACAACAACGACAGCCTCCTCGGTGCGCCTGGCGTGCTGGACCTCAATTTCGCGGGCGGCATCTTCCGTGCCTACATGGGTGGCACCATTCGTGATGCCGTCGTCTCAGGTAAGCCGACCTCGGTCGGTATCTGGACGCACCTCGCCCTGACGCGTGACGCGGCTGGCATCCTTCGCGTCTATCAGGATGGCGAACTCACCGGCACGTCGAAGTCGGCTCAGCCTCACGACCTGCCTGGACTGACCCTCGGCTGGTCGACGCCTGCGGGCGGCACGCAGGGTGCTTTTGCCGAATACCGAATCTGGAATGTCGAACGTAAGCCTGCCGAGGTCCGGACAAACATGACCCGCACCTTCGCTGGCGAAAAGCTTCCGGAGTCGCTCGTGTTCGCGTCGGCCAGTGGCGACGCCGCCTGGGGTAAGCTCGGCAAGGGCGCCAAGGTTGTGCGTACCACCGATGCACCGCCGCTCCTCAATGCCGAGCAGTTCGCCGCGGTCGAGCAGAAGACGGCCCGCTTCATGGCACTGTCGGCTAAGGCCGGCGACGCCGCCAAGGGCAAGACTCTCGTCGCACTCTGCCAGGCTTGCCACGTGATCAACGGCCAAGGCGGACTCATCGGACCCAATCTCTCCGGCGCCGGCGCAATGGGCATGGAGGCCGTCATCCGCAACATCATCGAGCCCAACGCCGCCATCGAGGCCGCTTACCGTATCTTCCAGGTGAAGCTCAAGGCCGGTGAAGTCATCGAGGCTTTCTACGTCTCCGAGGACGCCACCGCCTACGTGATCCGTCAGGCCGGCGGCGCCGATCGTCGCGTGCCCAAGGCCGAAGTGGCTTCCGCCAAATACCTGCGTCGTTCGCTCATGCCGGAAGGCCTGCTCGACGGCTTCACGGACGAACAGGTCACGGACCTCTTCGCCACCCTGAAGACGCTCAAGTAAGATTGCAGGGCTAGGGCCAGGGCTAGGGCTAGTGAGTGGCAGAGCAAGGCGGTGGCAGGGTTCTCCTGTCTCCTCTTCTAGCCCTAGCCCCAGCCCTGTCCCTAGCCCTATCAGGCCTTCTTCGCTTGCCGAGGGGGCGTAGGGGCTTACGGCTTGAGGCATGTCCGTCTGGTTCAATCCTGCCCGCGAAATCGACGCCCTGCTGCGCAAGGCGGCCGCTTCCGTCCCCGGTCTCGAAGCCGACTTCAATCCGGAGTTAAAACCGTCAGATCCCCGTCACGCCGACTTCCAGGCCAATGGCATCCTTGCCGCCGCCAAGAAGGCCAAGGCCAACCCGCGCGCCCTCGCCACCGCGCTCGTCGAGGCTGTGCGCGCCCAAGGTGGGCTCGACGACAAAATCGTCCAGATGGAAGTCGCGGGTCCGGGCTTCATCAATTTCAAGCTCACGCCCGCCGCCCTCGGCGCCTGGCTGCGTGAATATCGCGACGAATCCAAGTGGCGCGCCGGCGCGGCCCGTCTGATGGGCGGCCGTAAGGTCGTCATCGACTATCCTTCGCCGAACACCGCCAAGCAGATGCATGTCGGCCACCTGCGCCCGATCGTCATCGGCGAGGCCGTCGCCCGCCTGATCGAGTTCTGTGGTGCCGACCTCGTCCGCGATAACCATATCGGCGACTGGGGCACGAACTTCGGCATCCTCATCCTGGCCATCCGTCGCGCTGGCTTCCAGCTGGACGCCAAGAGCCCGAACGCGCTCGAAGACCTCGAGCGTCTTTACAAAGAAGGCAGCGTCGCCACCAAGGCCGACCCGGCACTCATGGACGCCGCCCGCGCCGAGCTCGCGAAGCTCCAGGCTGGCGACCCCGCCAACACCGCTCTCTGGAAGGAGATTGTCGAGGTCTCCAACGCCGCCTGCCAGCGCATCTACGACCAGTTCGGCCTCAAGACCGACGTCATCCTCGGCGAATCCTTTTACCGCGATAAGGTCGACCAGGTCTACGCCGAGCTGGCGAAGTACAAGCTGGCCGAGGAAAGCGAAGGCGCGCTCGTGGTCTGGCACGACGAGGAGCCGCGCTTCTCGCGCGACGCCGAGACCAAGATGCCGTTCATCGTGCGGAAGAAGGACGGTTCCTCGAACTACGCCTCCACGGACCTCGCCACGCTGCTTTACCGCACCGAGCACTTCAAGGCCGACGAGATTGTCTACGTGACCGACGGCCGTCAGCAGGACCACTTTCATCAGCTCTTCGTGACCGGTGGCAAGTGGTTCAAGGCTTCGGAGCGAAAACTCCCGCGCCTCCGTCACGTTTGGTTTGGCACGATTCTCGGTGAGGACGGTAAGGCTATCAAAACCAAGTCGGGCGACCCGGTTCGCCTGCAGGCACTCATCGATGAGGCCACGCAGCGCGCCTTCGACGCCGTCACGACCAAGAGCCCAGAACTGCCGGAAGCGGAGCGTCGAGAAATCGGCAAGGCCATCGGCATCGCCGCCATGCGTTACGCCGACCTGTCGTCGAACCGCACGATGGATTACACCTTCTCGTGGGACAAGCTGCTCGCCTTCGAAGGCAACACCGCGCCGTACCTCATGTATGCCGTCGTCCGTGTCCGTTCGATCTTCCGTAAGAGCGGTCTGGCCGTAGGGCAGGGTGAGGAAGGCGC
>CAMDQP010000057.1 GCA_945906115.1 Opitutus sp. GAS368 | reverse complement strand
GCGGTGATCTTGTCGTCGACGACTGCTTGCATGCGCCGTGCGGAACCCGCGGCGAGAAGAACGAGGATGTCGTCGGCGGCGCTCATGCGCTCTCGCCGATGTCACGACGGATACGGAGCGTTTCAGCGGCGGGGTCCTTGGCCTTGAGAATCGGACGGCCGACGACGATGAAGCTGGCGCCCGCGGCGGCGGCCTGGGCTGGCGTCATGACGCGATTCTGGTCATCTCCCGCGGCGTCGGGATAACGGATGCCCGGCGTCACAAGCGTCGGGCCAGCGCCGAGGTCTTGGCGGAGGATCGGGAGTTCGAGAGGGGAGCAGACCAGTCCGCCAATGCCGGCTCCGATGGCCATGCGGCCGAGCAGGCGGACCTGTTCTTCGGGTGTACGGGCGACACCCGTGGCCGAAAGCTGGGCTTGGTCCATCGAGGTCAGCACCGTCACAGCGAGCACGGTGCAGTCGGGTAGGGTGGACTTCGCGGCTTCGGCGGCGCGGGCGATCATCTCAGGACCGCCGCAGGCGTGGATGGTCAAGAGGGAGCAGGGGCGGCCTTTGAGGCTCTTGATCGCCGAGGAGACCGTGTTAGGGATATCGTGGAACTTCAGGTCGAGGAAGACCTTGAAGCCCATCGCGTGGAATTCGTCGACGATACCCGGGCCGTGGCGCGTGAAGAGCTGCAGGCCCAGCTTTACCCAGGCGAGATTGCCGGCGAGCGGGCGAGCGAGCGCCAAGGCTTCTTCCTTGGTCTCTACATCGAGGGCGAGGATGAGGCGGCAAGGAGAAGCCATGCCGTCTTTATGCAAACGGCAGGGCTTTCCTGCCAGCGTAAATCGTCCCTCGGCCCTGCTTACTTCTTGGCAGCCTTCTTCGGCGCGGGCGTGCTGGGTAAGGACGAGATATCGAAGTTGAAGGGCTTGCCCGGCTGCTGGCCGAGGAGATGGAGGCTGAACCATTCGGCCATGCGGACGTTGTCGTCGGCCATCTCGACCCAGCCGCCATGGGCGCCACCGAGGCGAATCAGGACCTCGGCCTTGGCGCCGACTTCCTTGGCGCGGGCGAGGTAGCGACGGGCCTGGGAGTCAGGGACGAGCGGGTCAGCGTCGCCCTGGACGATGAAGGTCGGAGGGGTCTTATCACTGATCCAGAAGAGAGGCGAGAGTTCGCGGCCAGCACGTTCGCGTCCTTCGGCGGTGGTGACGATCGGGCCGAACGCCGGCGCACGGGTGGTCAGGGGGCCGACGCCTTCCTTGCTGTCGCCTTCCTTGGCCCAGCTGAGGAAATCGACCGGCGGGTAGTAGCAGGCGACCGCGTTGACCTCTGAACTCACCCGCTCGACCGGATCCTTTGACTTCGGATTGGCCGCAAGGACACGGGTACCGAGCATCAGGCTGAGGTGGCCGCCGGCGCTGCCGCCGGTGACACCGATCTTATTCGGGTCGATGCCGAACTTGGCAGCGTTGGCGCGGATGAAGCGGACCGAACGCTGGAGGTCACCGACAATCTCGTCGATATGGAAGCGGGGCTGCGTGCCGTGCACGACGACGAAGGTCGTGAAGCCGTGCTTCGGCCAACCACCGTCGCTGATGCCGTTGTGATTGGAGTTCCAGCCACCGCTGATGATCTTGATGACCGCGGCGCCGTTCGGCTTGGCGGGCGTGAAGACGTCCATCGTCAGCGCCACGCCGTCATGTTTCGTGTAGATGACGTCGGAGACGCGGGTGACATCCTGAGCAAAGCCGAGGGTGCAGGTGAGGGCAAGGAGTAGGCAGGCGCGGAAGCTCATGGGGTTGACCATAGGACACCGTAAAGCGGGCGAAGTTGCAAGCCGCTCAGGCCTTGAGCCGGAACTTAATGACTACCTTAAGGATTTCGGCCGGGGCACCGATCTGCACGCCGGGCTGATGGCCGTCCTGGGGATGGAAGATTGCGAAATTGCCGCGGCCAAGGGTGAGCAAGGCGGTGGGTGACGAAGGGGCGGCGTATTTCTCGACGTCCTTTTCCGCGATGTAGGGCATCGTGACGACGAGGGTTTTCTGGTCGGCATGGCCGCAGTTTTCCAAGCCTTGATAGACGACCTGAATGTCGCCGTAGATTTGATGGGCTTCCCAGAGCTTTTCCGCGGAGGGGGCGGTTTGGTAGCGCTGCACGATGGCCACAAGGTCCTGGCCCTGGAGTTCGACTTTACCGTCCTCCGTCTTCACGTCGAAGGAGTGAAGGTAGGCGAAAGCTTGCGGGAAGAGTGGATGCAGCGACTCGTAAGCGGCGGAGGCGGAGAGTTGGTCGAGGATCATGTGATCAAGGGCTAGGTTTCGTCGGGGAGGCCTTCGACATCATCGAGCGGCAGTTCGACCGGCTGGTCGGAGCCGAGGATCGAGAGCAACAGCGCGATGCGTTTCTGGGGCGACTCGAGGCGGATGATCTCGCCTTCGGAGCCCGTGAAGATGCCACGGATGACGCGGGCTTTGGCGCCGACCTTCAGTTCCTCATCGAGTATCGAGAGGATCGCGTCGGGGCCGAGCGCGTTGAGTTCGTCAATCACAGCCTGTTCGACGTCGACCGGTCGGCCTTCGCGGCTGACCAGGTGGAGCACGCCGCGCGTGCTGCGGATCGTGGACTGGAATTCCACCGGGTCGAAGCGAGCGAACACGTACCCCGGGAAGAGCGGCTCGATGACGACCTTGTTCTTGTCGTGGCCGCGTCGGGTGCGACGCAGCCGTGGGAAGACCAGCTCGCCGATGCCGACGGCCCGTAGGTTCTGCACTGCCACGGCCTCTTGGCGAGGTTTGGCCTTGATGCAGAACCAGGTCGGGCCGGCGGCTTCGGTCATGCGGTCTTGAGGGCGCTCTTCGAGCGATCAGGGAGCCATCCGAGGGCGATGAGCGCGAGCTGCGAAGGGCAGAACACGTAATAGAGCCAGAACGCCCCTGTTTCCGTGAAGCCGTAGCTGTGCAGGCCGACGCCGAGAAGATTCGTGCCGAACCATGACCAGGCCGTGACGATGTTACCGAAGATGAGGAGCTGCATTAGCCCTTCGCGGCGCACGAGGCCACCCCAGCGAGCGTGGAGGCAGAGCGCGCACCAGAGCACGATGAGGATGGCGCCGTTTTCTTTCGGATCCCAGCCCCAGAAGCGACCCCAGCTCTGGTCGGCCCAGATGCCACCGAGCATCGTGCCGATGAAGCTGGCCATCACGGCGAAGGCGAGGATGCCGTACGCTGCGCGGGCGACACTATCGCCCCAGTTGTAGTCCTTCTTGAAGGCGCGGAGCGCAAGGTGGAGGGCGCCGAGCAGGCCAGCAACGAAGGTCGCGGAGTAGCCGAGCGTCACGATGGTCACGTGCGTCGCCAGCCAGAAGTTCGTATCAAGCACCGCACGGACGCTCTCGAGGTTGTCTTCGCCGGAGAGGCCGAGGTTATGGGCAACGATCAGCGAGACGAAGCCGGTGATACCTGTCGCGACTGCGCCGATGCCGTTTTTCCAGACCCGCTCGAGCATAATGCCCATGCCGACGGCACCCCAGGCGACGAAGATTCCCGTTGAATAGAGGTTAGTCACGGGCGGACGGTCATGCAGCCACATGCGGTAACCGAGGGCGGCGGTGTGCAGGATGAAGGACACTAGCAGCAGGCGGTAACCCCAGACGCGGAGGGCTTCGGAGCCGGTCACCCAGGAGACAAGGACTATGAGCACCACCACCACGTAGGCGATAAGGAGCCAGTAAAAAGGTTGGAGCCGACCGAAGCTCGCTTCGGATTCTGCCCGGGCGGTCCAAGGACCCTTCAACGAGGCCGCGATCGCTGAGCTCAATCGAGAGCAATCGTCGTCCTTGCCTTCGCGCCACGCCATCGAGAAGTCGGCGTAACGGGTGATGATGCCGTCTTCGGCCAGACCTGCCCGGTGGGCCTTCTGGTCCTTGATGATGCCGAGGAGGGAAGCGCCGAGATTATCCCAGCGGGCGAGCGACGTTTCGTCCTTGGGGGGCATCAGGCCGATGACGCCCTCGCGTTCGAAATCCTGGTAGCGCTCCACGAACGTCTTCACCGTTTTCTGCAGTTCGGGATCGAAGGCCTTGCCGGTGGCGCTGGCGTTCATTTCGGCGAGCGCGCGGCTGAGCGCAGCGGTCCAGGCGCCGTATTCGCGGCGCGGGGTGACGTCGAGCGGTAGGTCGCCGGGGATGAAGGTCATGCTGAGCGTCGCATACTGGCGGGCGGCGCTTTCGAGCGTGAGGAGGCCACGGTCTTCGACGTCGCGGTCGGCCTGGGGGCGTTTGCGCGCCTGTTCGGCTGCCTTGCTGAGTTCGGCGCTATTTTTCAAGATACCGTCCCAGCTGACGTAGAGGCTCTTCTCGGGGTCGCCTCCGACGCGCTTGAGCACGTTGGGGTGTTCGACGCGGAAGGTCGGCAGGTGGCGGGCGATCGGGGCGCGGAAGCACACTTCGATGAGCCAGTCGACCGAGCTGATGGCGCCTCCGGTCAGACGGACTTGGCGTTTTTCAAGCAGCGCCTGGAGTTCGGTCGAGAGGGCAGGGAGTTCTTTGGCGATTTCTGCACGCTGTTCTGCGGTCCAAGTGGACGGAGGCTGGCCGAAGGCGACGCGTTCGAGTGGAGACAGGCTGATCGAGGTGCGCGAGCGCATCTGGAGCAAGGATCCCGTGGCGAGGGTTTGAATCGGTACAATCCGCCCGCCGCTCTGGACGGGAATCGTGCCAAACTCACGGCTGTTCCAGCCGGCGTCGGCCGCATCGGCTGTGGCGGTCAGGAAACCGAGGGTCAGCACGGCGGCGGCCTTGGCGGCACGGCCGCGGAGGAAGCGCAGCAGGGAGACGCCGAAGTGCCAGATGAGGCCGAGGGACATCAGCGCGACGGAGATATAGGGAATGAGCCAGCCGGGATTACGCACGACCTGGAGTACGCTGAGGCTCTTGCCGTCCTTCGTGCTACCGAAGCTCGACTGGAAGAAGGTCAGGCCAGCATGGCGGAGCGGTTGGTTCATCGAGATATTGAAGGGGAAGGAGCTCGCACCTTCCTTGAGCGTCACGTCGCTGGCGAAGCGCTTGGGCGTCTCGGTTCCCGGATACTTCTCGTGGGTGAACTTATCCAGCTGCACCGTGAAGGGGACGTAGTAGCGGATCCGACGGAGCGAGAGTTCGTAGGTCTTGCCGGCGTCTGCAAAGGTCTGGGCATCGAAAGATTCCGTCAGGTTTAGGTTGAGCGCCCAGGTGCCGAGCGACTTGTCCTTCGTCTTCAGCTCCACGATCGCCGTGGGAGCGTTGGGCTTGTTGTCGTCATAGCTTTCCGGGAGAGGCTTGTAGGTCAGCTCAGTGCGGGCGCCGATGCCTTGGGTGGCCTTGAGTTCGATACCGTCGGGCATCTGGGATTTCGCCCGGAGCATCGCGTTCGGGTGGTAGGTCTGGACGACGAGCGTGTAAGGAGTGCCTGGGAGCTCGACGTCGGCGGGTAGCCCTTTGGTGGCGAGGTCGCGCAGGATCGAATCCGGGATGGCGACGACGGTCTCGGCAGTGGCGGATTTTTGGACGAGCGCGATTTCGAATTCGCGGAAGGCCTCGGAGTAGTTTCGCTGTTCGCCTTCGGGGATGATCATCGCGGACTCCTCTTGGTAGATTGCGGTGACGAAGCCGCCGCCCAGCAGAAGGAGTAGGCCAGCGTGAATCATCAGGTTACCGACCTTGGCAGCGGTCGCCTTGAAGTGACGGACGTGGGCGAAGGCCAGGTTGATGATCAGCAGGGCTCCGAGTGTGAAGCCGGCCGGCAACGGGATGCGTAAGGGTGCCGTCGGGTCCATCGGATAGAAGCAGAGCCAAGAACTGAAGTAGACCTTCTGGACATGCCAGATGCCCCAGTGAACTTGTTCGAGTGTCCCCAGCAAGATGAGGATCATCGACAGGATGAGCAGGAGCACCGTCAGCTTGAGCGACGCCAGCGTGTCGATGACAAGGTTGCCGCTGTTGGCCTTTTTTTGATGTTCTTCGCTGTTCACGGGAGTTGGGAGGCGGAGAGGAAGGCGACGAACGCGGTGGCGTTCGCTTCGACGGCGGCGGTTTCACCGTTCATCTTAAAGAACCAGGTGGCGCCGTCCTTGGAAGTCATGACCGCGTCGACGGACTTTTTGCCGTCGGCGGAGGTCATCACGAAGCGCTGGCTCTCGAGACCGCCGACCTTGACCGTCTTGGCCGAGGCGACAATCTGATCGGAGCTGGCTGAAGGAAGGCCGATTTGGCCGCGCCAGCGGTTCACGTTGGCGGTAAGCCCGCCGACGCTGCCCGGGAAGACCGTCACGGCGATCTCAGCCTTGCTGTCGTTCGGGCCGGAGACGATCCACGTGGCCTTGCGCATCGAATTTTCCGGACCGACGGACCAACCGGCTGGCAGTTTCGCCCACTTGGGGGCGTCGAAGCCGGCGGCTTCAGCCTTCATCGAGGCGGGGGCGACCATCGGGGCGGCCACGGCCGGCGAGGGGGCTGGCTGGGCGGCGACGGGTGCGGCCGGAGCGGCGGTGGCGGCCGGAGCGGCTTCGGACTTCACTTCGTAGCGGGCGATCTGCGGGGCAGGTTTGCAGCCGAAGGCGAGGAAGGAAGCGGAGAGGAGGAGGAGAGGGCGCATAAAGGAGAAAGGTGAATTATTTGGTAGTGGCTTTGCCGGAGTTTTTTTTCTTCGCGGCATTGCTGCTCTCGTGCTGGCCGGTCTTGAGGCGCACTTCGTATTTCTCGTCGCGAGGCAGGATGATGCCGCGCTTCACGAGTTCGTCGGCGTGTAGGTCGGCGAGGGGCCCGCAGCGGGTGAGCCAGGCGTC
>CAMDQP010000056.1 GCA_945906115.1 Opitutus sp. GAS368 | reverse complement strand
GAGAGTTTTAGCTTAGGAGCCTGCGCTGCGGAGTTGTCACCGTCAGCTGGAGGAGGAGGCGGGGGAGGGGGCAGCTCGTTGCTCATTTTTAGGGAGTGGCAGTCAAATCCTGCGAAAGAGGTGAGTCAACCCGTCTGTGGCTCCTTTTTGGCTCAGGCGCCGCGGTCGTGCTTACGGAGCAGGTCGGCCAACTCCTCCGGGTGGGCTTCGGCGATGGTCCGGCCCTTGCGACTAAGGTCTTCGGAGGTCTTAATCACGGTCTCGGTCATCCGTTCGTGCGTATCCTCCGAGCCGCCAACGAGATTGAAGCCTTCGCCACGGGTGATGCGCTTATGCTTGTCCTGGGCATCAAGACCGATGCCTAGCAGACGGTTGGAAGGACGCTTAGCGCGAGCCATGGGTACAGTCTGGCCAGACCGGCGGCGATTTCAAGCCCGTGGCTCAGTTGGGCTCACCGGCGGGTTCGTCGAATTCCGACTTACCTTCGAGGGCTTCGCCGGCGTTCGGCACGGTGGCGGCTTCGGCTTTGGAGCAATTGATCTCCGCGAAGGCGGCATCCTGCTCTAAGGCCAACTTTCCGAGACGCGCCAGCTCGAGGCACGCAAGGAAAGTGGCCACAAGGAAGCCAATGGTTGGACGTTCGGGCAGTAAGCTGGTGAAGGCGAACGTGGTCTCGGTCTCGAGGCGGGCGAGGATTGTCTCCATGCGGTCGGATACCGTGACGGTCTCGGTCGTAATGTTGCCTGGCTGAATGCGTTCGGCCAGGCGGCGAAGGACGAGGTTGAAGGTATTCCAGAGTTCGATGCGGTCGGCTGGGGCGACGGGTCGCGCGACGGCGTCTTCGCCTTGAGGCTGCAAGACGTGGCGGCCGAGTAGGCCCTGACGGTCGTCGACGAGCCCACGGATGATGGCGGCGGTCTCCTTGACGCGCTTATACTGGATGAGCTGCTGGACGAGCGCCCAGCGGGGGTCATGCCCTTCATCCGCGACGGCGACTTCCTCTTCCGGGCGGCTTTCGACTGGCAAAAGCATACGGCTCTTGATGTACATGAGCGTCGCGGCCATGACGAAGAAGTCGCCCGCGAGTTCAAGGTTATCCTTCTCTTGTGTGCGCAGGATCTCGAGGTACTGTTGCGTGACCTTCTCGATCGGGATGTCGTAGATATCAATCTCGCTCTTGCGGATCAGGAACAGGAGCAGATCTAGCGGTCCTTCGAAGACGTCGAGGCGGATGGGCAGGTCAGCCGGCGGCAGAATGCCGTCCTCGGGGACCGAAGGGGAGTTTGGTGGGGTATCCGTCACGCTCAGAACTTGAATAATCTGGCCCGCAGTTGGAAGCCCAATGAGCTCTTGCCGTTGTTAATGGGGTCGAGTCGTTGCATGATGCCGTATTCGAGCTCCCAGGAATTCGCGATGCGCTGGATAATCCCGATGCGCTGGTATGTAGTTTGACCGGCCAGCGCGTCGTAGTTGAGTGTGGCGACGAGGGAGTAGATCGAATTCAAGGTCACGCGGCCTTCCCAGATGAGCTGGCGGGCTTGGGTAATCTCACGGAGTTCGACCCAGCTGAAAGAGGTCCGCCAGAAGTCGCCGGAGTGGAAGGCGATACTCTGGATGGATTCGAGCGGGGCGCCGCTGCCGTTGGGCAGGCGCAGGCCGGAGCTCACGCTGACCCAAGGGGCGGGCGTCAGGCTGATCGCGCAGTGCAGGTCGCTGCGGCCGGTGTCGGCGGCCGTCGGACCTTCGCGCCAATCAGCGAAGAGGTCCGCGCGCGCGAGCTCACGGGTGCCGAACTTGGCATCGCGGGTCTCGAGGGTATTACGCAGGCCAAAACGGACGACTTGGCGGTCAGTCGTGGAGGCGGGGTCGAGGCGGTCGGCGAGGTCGACTTCTTCCAAGACCGAAGCCGAGACGGCACGCTGCGCCATGGGCACGGTGCCAATCTCACGGTCAGCGCCAGGCATGACGCGGTATTGCAGGAGGGGTCGGACACTGTGGCGCATCCCGTTAATGCCCCACTTGTTGGCCACGAGGTCCCAGGAGCCGGTCACGAGTCCTTCCAGATCAAAGCCAGTCTGCGCGATGACTTTGGCGGTGGTGCTGTTACCGTTAATGCCTTGGGACCAGCCGGTGGCGCGGACGCCGGCCACGGGCTTGAAGGTCAGCCACTCGTTGAGGACGAAGGTGCGGTTGACGCCGAAATAGGTGTCGAGCCGGGCGGTCGACCAAGCGCCGCTCGCGAGCGTGGCCGTCTGGAAGTTGGCCAGGGGCAGGTCGGCTGACGGGCGTTCGGAGAAGTAGCCCAGGCTCACGAAGCTGCGGCGATTCCAATCGCCGCCGTCAATCGACTGCTGCGGAAGGTCAAAGCGGAACTCAGGGAGCTTCTGGACGATGTCCTGGTAGTTGTCCGCCTTGGCCGTGAGCGAGGCCGAGAGATAGCCGCCGGCGTAGGGCGCGGAGACTTCGAAGTTCGCCTGCGGGTTACCAGTTTCACGGATCAGGTTCGGTCGGAAATCCCGCATGAACCCGGGGTCTGACTGTCCGAAGATATTGCCGGCGAACTCGACGCCATCGACGGTGCGTCCATTAACTTCGCCGAACAGGAAGGCACGCTGGCGATCCGGGGTGCGGCCGTAGACATCGGTAAGCAAATCGCCGCGATCGCTAATGTATCCGCTCTCAAACTTGCCCTTCCAGACAATGCCGCCCTCAGGCTGCTTCGAATTGTCGTAGCGGAACGCCGGGCCGACGAGGATGCCAGACTTGCCGTAGATATCGAGCAGGCCGCCGACCCAGAGGGAAGGGGACTGGCGCATCAGGAACGTGGAGCGGAGGTAGCGGCCCTGGTGATCTTCGCTGCCGGTGTTCAGGTAAAGGTCATAAGGGATGTCGCGATAGCCGTCCTGCGCGTAATACGGGAGATTGAAGAACGGGATACCGGCCACGTGCGGCGTGACGCTACGAATCCTGAGGCGGTCATCGGCTTCCGTATAAGCCGCCTCGGAGATCTTAAGATGCATGCCGAGCTGCTCGGGTTCGCTGTTCCACATACGCAGTCCGCGCATGGTCCTATCACCTTTGACGATTTTCAGCGTGTCCGCGGTGAAGTAGAGGGGCGCTCGGCCGAAACGGACGTTGGTCGCCACGATGGTATCGTTGCGCGGATCAGATTCAATTTTGTCACCGATGATGCGCAGGTTCTTGGTGGCATACACGACGTTGCCTTCGGCGACGATGGTGCCGGTGCGGGTGTCGAAGCGGATTTTCCTAGCGTCGATGGTTATCCCATTACTTTCGAAGTGGCCGTTGGTGGCGACGATGACCTTGCCGCCTTCTTCCGGGGCGAAGGTGTCGGCGACGATGTTGGGCATCACCTCGGCGAGTTTAGCCACGACTTGGGCGGGTTCAGCCGCCATGGCTGCCACGGTCAGGGAGAGGCTTGCGGCAAGGATCCAGAAACGACGGCCAGGCATCTGGTGAGCGTTGTCGCTCCAGGGTTTCCCTCAAGTATTTTCGGGCAATGAGCGCTTGCCGACTTACCGCCCTGCGTGGAGTCTTTCGGAATGCGCCTCAGCCCAGCAGAGTTGACCGCCCTGGTGGACGCCAAGGAGACCTCTCCGCACCGCTTCCTGGGTCTCCATCCGCTGGCCGGCGGCGGTCTGGTCGCCCGCTCGCTCTTCCCTTGGGCCAGCGCCTGCGAGTTGGTCCTGGAAGGTCCGACTAAGCCCGTCCCGATGAAGCAGCTACATGCGAGCGGCGTCTTCGAGGTGGAACTACCCGGCACCGCGCTTTTCCGCTATCGCTTCCGCGTGACGTATCCCGACGGCGTGAGCCGCCTCGTCGACGACCCTTATCGCTTCCTGCCGACGATCTCGGAGGATGATCTCTTCCTGCTGGGCAAGGGCGACGATCACCGCGCTCATTACAAGCTCGGCTCTCACGTCCGCACGCTCGACGGCGTGCTCGGGGTCTCGTTCGCCGTCTGGGCTCCGTCGGCCCGTCGCGTCTCGGTCGTCGGCGACCATAACCTTTGGAACGGCCACGCCCACCCAATGCGCAATCTGGGTGCTTCCGGCATCTGGGAACTCTTCATCCCCGGTATCCATGCCGGCGCCCGCTACAAGTACGAGATCGTCGGCCCGCATGATACCACGCCGTTCCTGAAGACGGATCCCTACGGCCTGCATTTCGAGCCTTCCCCGAACCACGCCGCCATCGTCTGCGATCTTTCGAAGTTTGTCTGGAACGATGCGGCCTGGATGGAAGCCCGTCGCAGCCGCGACCTGCGCACGCAACCGATGTCGGTCTACGAAGTGCATCTCGCCTCTTGGCGCCGCGTCCCCGAAGAGGGTGGCCGCGTGCTCGGTTATCGCGACCTCGGCGAACAGCTCGCCACCTATTGCGTGAAGATGGGTTTCACCCATGTGGAACTGATGCCTCCGTCCGAACACCCCTTCGATGGCTCCTGGGGTTACCAGGTCACGGGATTCTACGCGCCGACGCATCGCTTCGGCTCGCCGCTGGACTTCATGACGATGGTCGACGCGCTCCATCGGGCGAACATCGGCGTCATCGTCGATTGGGTGCCGGCCCACTTCCCCCGCGACTTCTTTGCGCTGGCCCGCTTCGACGGAACGCATCTTTACGAACATGCCGATCCGCGTCTCGGCGAACACCAGGACTGGGGTACGCTGATCTTTAATTACGGCCGCCACGAGGTGCGCGGCTTCCTGGTCTGTTCCGCCCTTTCCTGGCTCGAGCGTTTCCATGTCGATGGCCTACGCGTCGACGCGGTGGCTTCGATGCTCTACCTCGACTACTCGCGTAAGGCCGGCGAATGGGTCCCGAACCGCTACGGCGGCCGCGAGAACATCGAGGCGATCGAGTTCCTCAAGCAAGTGAACTCGCTCGTGCACCTCTACCAGCCCGGCGTCGCGATGATTGCCGAGGAATCCACGTCCTTCCCAGGCGTGACGAAGTCCGTCCCCGAAGGCGGCCTGGGCTTCGACTTCAAGTGGAACATGGGCTGGATGCACGACACGCTCGACTATTTCCGCCAAGATCCGCTCTTCCGGAAGTTCAACCACGATAAACTCACGTTCGGCATGCTCTACCAGTGGACCGAATCCTTCGTGCAGTCGTTTTCGCATGACGAGGTCGTGCACGGCAAGGGCTCACTCATCGGTAAGATGGGCGGTGGCGACGACGCCACGAAGGCCGCGAATCTCCGTTGCCTGCTGGCGTTACAGTGGTCCTGGCCGGGCAAGAAGACGCTCTTCATGGGCTGCGAGTTCGGCCAGTTCGCCGAATGGAAATACGACGCCTCGCTCGACTGGCATCTCCTCGATTACCCGATCCATCTCGGCATCCAGCGCCTGGTCACCGACCTGAACAAGCTCTACGTCGCCGACGCCGCCCTCACCGAGAACGAGCTGCGGCCCGAAAGCTTCAACTGGCTCGTCGCCGACGACGGCGCGCAGAGCGTGCTGGCCTTCGAGCGGCGCGGACGCGATTGCGCCTGGACGGTCGCGGGCAACTTCACGCCAGTCGAACGCACCTACCGCCTCGGCGTGCCTTTCCCAGGGCGCTGGGAAGAGGCCCTGAATACGGACTCGAAACACTATGCCGGCCACGGCCTCGGCAACCTCGGCGGCGTCGAAGCGGAGAACATCCCCTGCCAGGGCCGTCCTTATTCGATCGAGGTCCGCCTGCCCGGCCTCTCGATGGTCATCTTCCGTCAGTCATCGGCCAAGCCGAAGGGTTGAGTATGTCCCGCTCCGAAATCTTCCGTCGCTACGTCGCGGCCGATCCGGCGAATCCGCTGTTCCGCTTCTCCCTCGGACAAGCGCTCTTGACCGAGGGCGCCGCGGCCGAAGCCATCGAGCACCTCCGTCTCGCTGCGGCTTCTAAGGCCGATTGGATGATGCCTCGGATCCTGCTCGGCAAGAGCCTGCAGGCCGTTGGCGACCAGCCTGCGGCCAAGGCAATTTTTGCGGACGCTCTCGCGCTCGCCGTGGCGCAAGGCCACGAAGAACCCGAGGAAGAACTGCGCGCGCTATTAGCGACGTTCTGAGGCTTTACTCGACGCGCTCGAGAATCACGCGGCGGAGATCCATGACCGCGGCCTTGGCCTTCTTGACTGGGCGCACTATGAGCGTGTTCTCGCCGGCCGCGAGCTTGAGCTTGCCGACCTCGCGGGGCACGAAGCGCTGGAAGTGGCCGGTCTCTTCGACCGTGAATTCGCACGAACCCTGCTGGGTCACGAGGGCGACGACGGAGCCGCCGTTGCCTTTGCCGCAGCCCTGCAGGACTGTGACGCGATAGGTGCCGGCCTGCGCCGCCTGGAAGGTCCAGGATGCGGTGTCCTCGGCGTTTACCCAGAAGCCGAGGGTATCCTTTTGAGGAGGCTCCTCGTATTTCATCTTCGTCGCCTTCACCCGGGCGTCGCGGGCCTCGAGGAAGATGAGGGAGTTTGCGCCTTCGGTCGTGGCGTCGTTCATCGCCTTGCGCCATTCGGCGAGCAGCGGGCGCATTGCTTCGGAAGTTGGCAGGGCTTGGAGCTTGCTGACGTCGGTTTTCACAAAGCAGTCTTCCCAGAGGGCGCGTCCGAAATTTGCGTTAGCCTTGATCGGCTCCGCCCCGACGCTGCGGCGCCAAGCTTCGAGTTTTCCGCGCAAAGCCGCCACGCGGGCCGGTTCGGCGGCGGCGAGGTCGGTGGTTTCGCTCGGATCCTTGGCGAGGTTGTACAGCTCGAGGCTCCCGTCTTCGTATTGCTCGATCAGCTTCCACTCGCCTTCGCGGGCCACGCCCGCGGGCTT
>CAMDQP010000055.1 GCA_945906115.1 Opitutus sp. GAS368 | reverse complement strand
CCTTCGTCGACATTGAAGGCAATGAGACGGCCGTTGAGCTTGAGGTAGTGCTTCAAAAGCACGGGCACGGACTTGGCGTCGGGTTCGAGGTCGCTCACGAGGCTCGAGACCTGCTCGAGATCGAAGGCGCAACGCTGGAGGACGTCCAGGTCGGCACCGTGTAGGCTCATCGAACGGGGCGGATTCTTGGCCCGCACCAGCGGCAGAAGGTCGTCGGCCAAACGGTTGTTCTTGAGGTAAGAAAGGATGAGCTCCTTCGAGGCCTGGCCATACTCAGGGTTGATGCTCACCGGGCCGAACAACAGGTGATACTTCGGGAAACGGACGACATAGCGGCCGATGCCGCGCCAGAGTAGCGGCAAGCTCGTGGGCTTACGTTGGTATTCCTGCCGGATGAACGAACGGCCCATCTCGAGCGCGGGATTCATGCGCCGGAAGAAGTCGCCCTTGAATTCAAAGAGCGTCGAAGTGTAGAGGCCATGCTTGCCCTGCAAGGGGAGGATGCGGTCGGTCGGCCCGAGGCGGTAGCCTCCGACAATCGCCGAAGCCTTGTCGTCCCAGAGTACAATCTGGTCATACCATGCGTCAAAAGCGTCGAGGTCGCAGTCGAGTCCCGTACCCTCCGAGACCGAACGGAAGGTCGTCTCACGCAGGCGGCCGATCTCCCGCAGGGTGTGCGGCAGATCCTTACCCAGGAAGCGGTAGACCTTGAAGTCACCGTTCGTGAGCAGAAGGTCTTCCGTTGGCAGGCTTTGCAACTCGGCGCGCAGCAACAGCGGATTTACCGGTGCGATGATAGGGGCCCGCGGGCCCACCGGCTTGGCGGCCGCGGCCTTCTCGCGGTCGCTCCGGCTGGAAAGCAGCTCACAACGGAGGCGTAGAAAACTCGTGGCTTCCTCGTCGTCCGGATGATCCGCCAACTGAGCAGGAGTGACGGGATTGGCCGTACGGAGATGGATGACCTTGCCGTGATGATTACGGAACTCGCGCAGCAGGAGCATCGTCCGGAGCTTCGGATGAATTAGGCCAAGCGATTGGAAGAGCCCAGAGTTACGTCCCTCAATCCGCAGAGGAAGAATCGAAGCACCGACCTTGCGCGCCATGCGCACGACCTGCGGCGACCAGACCGGGTCGTCGACGCGACGAGACTTCAGGCGGAGGCTGGAGACCTCGCCGGCGGGGAAGGTCAAGATGCAGCCGCCCGCACGCAAATGCGCAAGGATGCGGCGGGTGCCCGCGATATTGCCCGGATTGGCCGCATCCGGGCTGAAGGGATTGACCTCGATCAACCAGGGACGAATACCGGGAATCTGGCTGAGCCAGCGGTTACCGACGACTAAGGCGTCCGGACGGGCCCGCAGCAGGAAATCCATGGCCACCAAGCCATCGGCCAGACCATGCGGATGATTCGCAACCACGACGAGAGGCCCCAAACGCGGGATGCGCGCCAGGCACTGATCGCTCCAGGTGTTGCACACCCCCGCCTGCTCCATCGCGGAGGTGAAGAAATCTGGTCGTCCCGCCACATGGATGCGTTCAAGGAAAGCATCAAAGGCGCGGACCTTGAAGAAGCGGTCCAATACGGGCTCAGCCCAGGCCAGCGGCCCGAGATTGGCCTTAAGTTCGTCGGTGTTGCTGGGAGCGCGCTGCGGTGACATCTGTGGCAATGATGCCACGAATGTGCGGACGGACAGAGGCGAAACCGTGACAATGTGGTGTCAGCCTGCGGCGAAACCAAAGAACTCGCGGGCATTGCGCGTGGCAACCTCGGCAACCTCATCCGGCGGCAGCCCCAGTAGTTCGGCAGCCTGGGCGCAGATCTCTGGGAGATAGGCGGGCGTATTTTCCTTACCACGGACGGACTGCGGGGCGAGATACGGGGCATCGGTCTCCAACATTAGGCGGGCGAGGCCCTGCGCCTTGAGCGCCTGGCGGATCTCCTCCGACTTGGCGTAGGTGATGATGCCGGTGAAGGAGGCGCGGCCGCCCCGCTGATTGACCTGACGGACCTGGTCAGGCCCTTCGACGAAGCAATGGAAGACGACCTTGCGCCAATCGACGCCACTGGCGTCGATCAGGCGCACGCAATCATCGAAGGCATGGCGAGAATGGATGACCACCGGGCAGCCGAACTGGTAGGCCAGCGAGAGTTGGCGACGGAAGGCTTCCTGCTGCCAGCCCTTGATCCGCTCGGCTTCCGTGACGTCGCTCGGGAGCCGGAAATAATCCAAGCCAATCTCCCCGAGCGCTGCGGGAGGCGTGTGGTCGGCGAAATAAGGCGAGATCGCTGCGACGGTCTCCTCCCAGCCTTCCTCGACATGACCAGGATGGAGACCGACGGTGTGCCGGAAGAAATCAGGCTGCGTGGAGGCGAGGTCGCGATACTCGGACCAGTCCTTGAGATCCGTGCCGATGGCAACGACGCCTTCGACGCCGGCGGCGCGGCATTCGGCCACCCATGCGGCCAGACGGCCGGCCTTGAGGGCGTATTCAGGGTGACAATGAGAGTCCAGCAGGCGCACGCGGTGATTAGGCTCCCTGAGAACGAAAGGGCAAGACCACAGCCCTGCCTTGAAAAAGCCGCCCTGCCCTGCACGTTGACCGCATGCACCACTGGCTGATGAAGTCCGAACCCGACGAGTTCTCCTTCCAGGAGCTCGAACGCAAGGGCAAGGAACCCTGGACCGGCGTGCGCAATTATCAGGCGCGTAACTTCATGCGCGCGGCTAAGGTCGGTGACCTTGTGCTATTCTATCACTCCAACTGCGACGACCCTGGCATCGTCGGGGTGGCCAAGGTCTCCCAGGAAGCCTTCGACGACCCGACGCAGTTCGAACCCAAGTCGGACTACTACGACGCCAAGTCGACTAAAGATAAACCTCGCTGGAGCTGCATCGAGGTCTCGTTTCATCAGGGCTTCAAGCGACTCGTCAGCCTGCCCGACCTCCGCGACTCCGCGGCGCTCAAGGAAATGCTCATCCTACGTCCGGGTAACCGCCTCTCCGTGACGCCCGTGACCGCCGCCGAATTCAAGTCGATCGCCGGACTGGGCGGCCTCAGGAAGTAGCCTCTTCGGTCGGCAGCCACATCGCCAGGATGGCGGCGGGTAGGAACAGGATCGAAGCGTAGAGTAACACCGAGCTGAAATCGGACGGCTTGGCGAAGATGCCGAAGAAGACCGTACCTGCAGCGGCGAAGACGCGGCCGATATTGTAGCTGAAGCCCGCGCCGGTCGTACGGAGCAGAGTCGGGAACAGCGGGGGCAGCGCCATCGTGAAGAGACCGAAGACGCCCTGGCAGAAGCCCACGCCGGCATAGAGGGCATAGGTCTGATTGAGGCTCCAAGGGGTGGCGAAGGTCAGAGCCATCAGGACGAAATAAACGCCAAAGAAAGCCGCCAAGGCGCGGCGATACCCGAAACGATGCGCAGCCCAGCCGGAGGCGAAGTTGCCGACCACCGAAGCCGAGATGACGCAGAAGAGCGCCGTCGCGACGACCGAAGCCTTATCGAGCGAACGGGCGATGACTTCGGGATGAGAACGAATAAAGGCCTGTTGCCAGAACATGAAGCACCAGTGGCCGGTCAGGGAAATCGCGCAGAGTGTGGAGGCGATGAAGGTTGTGCGGCGAATATCGCGTCCGAACAGGCCCATCATCGAAGGAGCCTCCCGCTTCCCCTTCTCGGCCGACCACTCAGCGGTCTCCGGGACTTCCTTGCGAATCCAGAGCGTCACGAACGCCGGCAAGACACCGATCAGGAAGACCCAGCGTGGCTCATAACCAGGAACCTTCTGGAGCAAGAAGACGCCGGCGATGGCGGCCAGGATACCGAAGTTCACGGCACACTGCAGCACGGCGGCGATCCACGGGCGCCACTTCTTCGGCCACGTCTCGGAAAGCAGCGAGGCACCGACCGCCCATTCGCCACCGATACCCAGCGCAGCCAGGAAACGGAAGATCATCAGCTGCCACCAGTTCTCCGCAAAGAACGATAGGCCGGTAAAGAGCGCGTAGGTCAGGATTGTCAGGACGAGCGTTCGGCTGCGGCCGAGGCGATCACCGATGATGCCGAAGAATGCTCCACCCAGGGCCCAACCGAGCAGGAAAGCCGCCTGGATATACGAACCATAACGCCCGACATCAGGGTCGGCCTCCTTGACCATGAGTAGCTCGGCCACGAAGACGGTGGCGACGAGCGTGTAAAGATGCAGGTCGAGTCCGTCGAAGAACCAACCGAGCCAGGCCGCGAGGCCAGACTTCTTCTGGTGCGAAGAAAGTTCGCTGAGCTTCGTGGCTTCGGCGGGGGTATCGCGCATGGGGAGACAGTTGAAACCGCCTAGAAATTAGCAAGGCGGGCTTTGCGGCCCGCCCTGCGTGAGGACTTACTTCTTGGCTTCGGCCTTCTTGGCCGGCGCCTTGGCCTTCGGGGCCGGCGTCGCCGTGTAAGGCTGATTGGTCATGGCGCCCGGGGCGACCTTAAGGAGGTTCGGGGACATGTCAGGAGCCTTGGCATCACCGTTGGCCCACTTGAGGCCGCCGATTAGAATCTGCTGGAAGGTCGGGTTGGTCCAGACGTCTTCGCGGTGACCCATGGCGGTATAAAAGACGCGTCCCTTGCCTTCGTACTTTGCCCAGCAGTTAGGGAAAGGCGGGCGCTTGTAGTCGTCGCCTTCGAGGGCGGGATCATTGAAGACGGTCAGGACGTGGATCTCGGGACGGAAGTCCTTGAGGGTGTACCACTCTTCGACGAAGGAGAACGAGTCGCCGACCTTCTCGAAGCCAGGGAAGGTCTTATCGATGACCTTGTTCACGCCGGCCTGCTGCTTACCATGACGGATGAATTCAGCGCCTAGGAAACAGACATAGGCGTCGGCCTTGTCGCCATGGTTGGTAAAACGCGCGGGGCCCTTCACGGCCTCGTTGTCGGTATGGAAGGTATCGGAAGCGGAGTGCGTTCCCACGAAGCCCTTACCAGACTTCACGTAGTCGAAGAGGGCCTGCTTACCGGCCATGGACATGGGCGGATTCTTGTCGCCACCTTCGGAGCAGAGGTCACCGGTGGTGTAGAACATCACGGTATCGAACTGGGCCAGGTACTCAGGCGAGAACTTCGAGCCGTCCTTGGAGAAGACGAACTCGATGTTATTGGCGGCGCCCATCTCGAGGAGCTGCTTCTCGGCGAAGCTAGGCTGGCCTTTCTTGTAGGAGATTACCTCGTGCTCGTAGCCCGAGGACTTAGTGAAGAAGAGGACCTTGCGCTTGGGGGCGTCGGCGGCGAACGCGCTGAGCGACAGCAGGCAGAGGAGGAGCGAGCGGAGCATCATAGGGGTGGTGTCCCGTGACCAAACCCGCCCTGCCCTCCGCAGGCAAGCCGATTGGGGCTTAGCGGCCCGCGGAACGACGGGCCGGAGGCAATTCGCGGCTGATTTCAGCCAAGCGATAACCGAAACCGGGACCACGTAGGCTGGAACCATCGACCTGACCCTCGCGACGCGAGTAGAGCAACGGATGCACCTTGGCCTCGGCCGCGGAAGCCGCGGGGTAGAATTGCATCCCATTGGTCTCCACGCCAGCGATCGTGGGCGCGTGGGCGGCGAGTAGGATGTGCGTCATCTGCGCCATCATGGGATTGGTGAGATCCTGCACCATGAGTTGCATGCCATGGGCGCGGGCCCAGCAGAGGCTGAGGAGCGCCCCGGTCTGCGTCTTGCAGGTCTTGAGGGCCACGCCGGTCCAGCCGAGTTCGCGACCTAGGCGGACGATGCGCCAGTCATGTGCGCTCTCATCGAGGAAGAGCGGCATACGCTGGCTCACGGAGTGCACATCGATGGGATGCTCCTCTAACTCATACGGGAACGGTTGTTCGACGTAACTGAGGCGTTGCCAGAGATCGGGCAGTTCGGATTTCACGCGGTCGAGGACGCCGTTCACATAGGCCGGGTCCATGACGGTGCAATTGAAGTCAGCGGTGAAGAGCTCAACGCCGAGCGGCAGGCCGATTTCGGCGATACACTTCAGGCGCTCGAAATCCCACGGCGCATCGTTACCACGTAGTTTGACCTTCAGAGCCTTCAGGCCGTCGGTCTTGATCCATTCGTCGAGTGAGGACGGATAACCGTCGGCGACCTTGTTCGCGCCGGCTTCAGCGAGCGTGAGGTAGTCGAGGCCACCGACGAGATGCCAGGCAAGCAGCTTGGTCGTGACCGGTGAGCGGAAGTAGTCGACCGGGTAGCGACCAGCGAAGGAGACACCCTTGGCGTCGGCGGCGGGCGTGACGAACGCTGACAAATCGCGATTCATCCACGGCGCGCAGTAGGTCGAATACGTTGGGACCCCGTGGGCGACGCCATAGGCGTCATGCAGGGCGAGATCGAAGGGCGAGCAGCAGACCAGCGCCGCAAGCGTCGGGATGGCGACGCCTTCCGGCAGGCTGGCGTTGAACTTCTTCAGGATACCCGGCATCGCTTCCTCAAGGAATTCATGTCCGATCTCCATCGAATGGCCGCGCGCACCGAAGGCCGCATAAGCCTCGGTCAGCGTATCGCAGAAATCATGCAACGCCTTCGAGCGGACGTCATAGGGCACCGGCGAAGGCCAGACCCACTGCACACTGAGCGGCGTCTCGCCCCACCCTTCGGCGAGAGAGCCGTCGGCCTTCTCGACCGTGACGCACACGCGGGCGCAGACCACGCTCGTGACCGTCTCATGGCCGAACTTAAGCGGAAGTCGCAGGGTGACCGGCAAGGCATGCCAGCGCACCGCGCGGATCTGGACGTCGCGAGCATTCATCAGCAATCAGTCTAGCAGCGCCTGACCAGAGGTTTCCTTGCCGAGGAACGCGACGAGCAAGCCGACCGCATAGACGAGGGT
>CAMDQP010000054.1 GCA_945906115.1 Opitutus sp. GAS368 | reverse complement strand
CGCAGGTCGACCTCGTAAAGGCGCTCGGTGGTGCCCGGCCCGATGTCGTGCCGGCTGCCAAGTAGCCGTTCGCCTAGGATTGCCAACCCCGCCACGTTGCGGTGAGGTGGGGCATGCCCGCCCAGCCAGACCTCTGGTCCGAACTCGCCACCTCCATGTCGGCGGACCTTTTCTTGCTGGCTGGCACCTTGGTCTTCTTTGCCGCGGTCGCGCATGCGTTTCTTTGTCCGTCGATCGCGCGGGCTGCCCATGCCGCGGAGAAGCAGGGTGGAATCAAGGGCGCAGCGCTGCACCTCCTGGGCGAGGTCGAGGTGGTCTTCGGCCTCTGGGCGATCGTGCTCTTTGGCCTAATGGTCTGTTGGCCCGGCAAGGGCTGGGCTTTCGCAGCGCGTTACGTCGAGACGGGTGAGTATGTAGCCACCGCCGCGGACGGACCGTCCAAATTCGTCGAACCCCTTTTCGTCTTCGTCATCATGGTCATGGCCGCGTCGAAGCCCGTGATGGCCTTGGCGGCGGGACTGCTCGGTCGCGTCGGGCGGCTTTTCGGCGGCACCCCCATCGCGCATTGGTTCGTGGTGCTCACGCTGGCGCCGTTACTCGGGTCGCTCATCACCGAACCGGCCGCGATGACGATCGGGGCGATGCTGCTTTCGGCCCAGTTCTACAGCCTGAAACCCTCCGAGCCACTCCGTTACGCCACTTTGGCTCTCCTGTTTGTGAACGTCTCCGTCGGCGGCGCCCTGACGCATTTCGCCGCCCCGCCCATCGTGATGGTCGCCGCGAAATGGGGCTGGGGTTTGAAGGAAGTCTTCGCGCATTTCGGGGTCGCCGCGCTCGTCTCCATCCTGCTTTCGAACTTCGCTTACCTGTGCTGGTTCCGGCGCGAGCTGGCGTCGCTGAAGGGGGCGGCGGACGTCCGCTCGGCCGAGCCGCCCATGCCCGCCTGGGTCGTTGTCTTTCATCTCGCTTGCATGGTCTGGACGGTCCTGATGCTGACCGAGCATCGGCCCGTCCTCATGTTGGGTGGGTTTCTGGTCTTCTTGGCGTTCACCACGGCGACCTCTCGCTGGCAGCCTGCGCCGGGCTTGCGGGGGCCAGCGCTCGTCGGTTTCTTCCTGGCCGGACTCGTCGTGCTTGGCGGCGTCCAAGGATGGTGGATCTCGCCGGTCCTCAGCCGGATGGGGGAGGGGGCCTTGCTGGCCACGGCGACTTTCCTGACGGCGTTCAATGACAACGCTGCGGTAACTTATTTAGCCTCACAGGTGCCGGCTTTCGCGGCGGCTGGCCCGGTGGCGGAGGCCTTGCGGCATGCCGTGGTGGCGGGGGCCTTGGCGGGGGGTGGTCTGACCGTTATCGCCAACGCCCCGAATCCGGCTGGACAGTCCATCCTCTCCCCATGGTTCCCGGGAGGGGTTTCGGCGTGGCGGCTATTCCTCTGGGCGCTGACTCCCACGGCCTTGGCCCTCGGTTGCTTTATTTGGCTAAAGTGACGGGTTGGGGTAGAGAAAAAGGCGGTTTTTGGCTGTTCAACTGGGCCCGAGGACTCGTATAATGATTTCTCCCCAATCTAATCCCGATTTTCCATGACTCCCCGTCGTCGCGCCGGTTTCACCCTGATCGAACTCCTGACGGTCATTGCCATCATCGGCATCTTGTCGGCCGCCTTATTCCCAGCGATCCGCGGAGTTCGTAAGAAGGCCCAGCAATCGTCCGCCACGACCGCCTTCACCCAGTGGGCTGGCGGCATCACCCGCTACAAGCAGGTCTACGGTTTCTACCCCAACATCGGCACCGCCTATGACTCGTCCAAGGACAGCCTCCATGTCCTCGAAGACCCGGCGACCAACCTCAATTTCGTCAAGGCCATGTCCGGCCGCCTGCCGACTGGCACTGCCCTGCCGACCGCCGACCGTAAGATACTCAACAAGACCGGTGAGGAGTTCTGCTCCTTCGGCAAGGATGATTTTGAAGACCCGGCTAACCTGACGGATACCAGCCTGCTCGTGGATCGTTTCGGCAACCGCAACATCCGCGTCATCTTCGACACCGACAATAACACCAATATCCGCAATATCGTCGCCCCCAAGGGCAAGGACTCCATGCCGGAAGACATTCGCGCCATCGCGGAAACCAGCGGCATTCCGGCGCGCGTCATCATCTTCACCACCGACCTCCTTGACGATTTCTCCAACGCCGAGCTCAGCGTGGATCCCGGTGATTTCGCGCAGGTCCTCGCCATCCAATAATGACCGTCCGTTCCATCGCTCGTAAGGGCTTCACGTTGGTCGAGTTGCTGGTGGTCATCACGATCATCCTGCTCATCTCCTCGCTGTTCCTCGGCCTCACGCCCGGTGACGGAGGCGGTCTGCCCGCTGGCCAGCGCTTCATCGCTTCCTCCATCCGCACCGTGCGCGCGATGGCCTTGATGAACCGCGGACCTGGCACCACCGGCGTGACCTACGCCAATCGCTATCGCCTGCTCATCTTGAATGATCCGAATGACGAGGCAAACCACCTCCGCCAGTTTGTCATCGCCGTCGGCGGCGTCAGCTCGGCCGACTTGGCCGGCGTCGATCCGTCCACCATCACCAACACATCGGTAGCGCCTTATAAATGGTTCTCCCCCGAGCCCGCTCAGCTCCTGCCCACGGGTGTGGTGTTTATCCCGCCCGCGACCGATACGCAAACGACGCTGTCGATGACCGTCACCGCCAACACGCGGCGCAGTTTAATCGGACCGCTCGCGGACAACGCTACCACCAACACGACGGACTCTCCGGCGAGTTCTCCGCCCTGGATGATCTACGCCCCGACCATTCAGCCGATGGCTCTCGCCGACATGACCCCCGACTTCAATCCGAAGAAGTGGTTCTACGTCGAACTGCAGGGGACCGGCGCATCCAACCACCTCGGACGCGTGTTGCTCGTGCTCGCTAAGGGCGTGGTCCGCAATACCGGCACGGGTAAGGCCATGATCGATATCCCTTCCGAGAATCAGTTCGCGGCTCTTTCCCTCCGCCCTAACGGCGACGTCACGATGACCCTCGACGCCGACGAGATGGATAAGGCTAAATAATTTACTTCCGATGAACCCTCCCCGCAACCCTTCGTCCGTCCGCCCAGGTTTCTCCCTGGTCGAGGTGACGCTCGCCATCGGCATCGTCGGCGTCGCGATCCTCTCGCTGGTCGGCATCCTCGGCTCCACCTTCCAGCAGGTCGACGAGATCATGCAGACTAACCGCGCCCTTTCGGGCGTGACCCGTCTCATCGGCGCCTTGGATAATCCCCGGTCAATCGTCTACCTTGACGCCGCCGGTGAGAAGGTGCCGAACAACAGCAAGTACCTGATGGATGCCGGGCTCCCGTTGGACGGGGGCAATCCGTCGGTCTCCAACTTCGATATCGCCTACCGCCTGCTGCAGGGCGCCCGCGACAATGGAGACAGCGCGGTGTGGCTCTATGTGTACGAGCGCAAGATCGTCAGCTTCGAGAACGACAAGACGGGCGCCAATGCCTACGCCTTATTCTCGAATCCTTCGATGATCGAGGTGGCCTATTGCAATGGGAAGAACCTCTCATTGGACGCTTTCTCCGGCCGTAACATCATCGGCACGCCCATGCGCGTACGTCTTTCGCTTTCCAAGCTGCTTGTCGGGCAGCGCGCCACCATCAACACCACGACCTTCGAGCCAGAAACCACCAAGGTCGCTGCGCCGCCGTGGGGGACATCGCCGATCCCCGCGTTACCCAAGGACTACGCGCTGGCCTATCTCCCGGTCGTCGCCGAATTCTTCTCTCACGACTACAGCCTCTATGAGTCGTTCAAGACGAAGTCCGAAACTCCCTTGCTCGTCCAGAATATCGTCATCAGCCGATGAACACTCTCCTCCGCCAAGCCCGGGCCGGCTTCACCTTGCTCGAGGTGTTGGTCTCCACGGCCATCATGGTCATCATCGTCCTGACCGTCGTCACCATCGCTTCCGACACGTTGCGTGTCTATGATCGCGCCGTCGCCGACCTCTCGACCCAGTCAGAGGCGCGTGGCGCCTTGGATGCGATGGAGAATGATTTCTCGACGGCGATGCTTCGCGCTGACGGACGCTGCTGGATGGAAATCGTTGTCCCGGGTTCGACCGATGTCTCCGGCGTCCCTGCCGCGGTCGGTAATCTCCAGACCGTCGACCACCCGATCGTGATGCTCTTCGGTGCTCCGCCCGATCGCCCACGCTGGACGCCTGGCACCGGCCGCACCGCCCTGCGCGGTGACGTCTGCGCCATCGCTTACCGAATCGGTCAGCGCTCTCCTTTCGACGCTCCTGGTGACATGATTCAGCAGGTTTACGGCGTCTACCGAACGATCATCGACTCCGAGAACACGTTCGTCGACGCGCTGCCGCTGATCCTGAATTCCAACATCGATGCCCCGAAGTCTCCTTGGGATTATTGGTCCGGCTCCCGTCGCTTTGCCAACTACTCCAAGTTGCCTACCCCGGATTACGAGACCCGTGCTCTGATCGACAGCAATATCGCCAGCATGACCCCTTGTTGGACCATGGACGAGAATAACTTCATCGCTTCGAACGTCGTCGCGATGAACTTGGTGTTCTGGTCTTCCTCCTCGCTTTCGGCGACCTCGACGGCGCCGGCGCTCAAGGACCCTTGTGCCCGCATGCCGCAGACCCTCCGGCCGGTCGTGTTGGTCGCCAGTGGGGATGACAAGTCCGCCTTGGCCGCTTCGAAGGGGGGCTACCTTGCCATGTTTAAGTTCGCCGATGGCGCCACCGATATCGCGAGCGCTCCCCTGCGTTATGCCCCGAACGGCGCTCCTCCTGTTCCTAATCCGTTGCCGACCGGCTCCGGTCTGAAGGTTCAGCCTTATGATTACTATAGCTCGCGGCTCCGCGTTTATGCCGATCGCATGTATCCGGATAACCTTCCGCTGAAGCCTACGGCTACGACCTGGTTGCCTTACCTGCCTTACTCGCTCAAGGCCGTCGAGGTCTCCATCACCGTCTTGACCCCCGAAGGTTCCAAGGAGCTGCGTGGACTCCAGATGCTCACCAATAATCAGAAGGTGCCCGAAGCCGACTTCAAGCGCATCGTCTACATGCACGGCCGCAACTACACCCGCTATATCCGCGTGCTGTCGAACGGCGGCTGAGCGGGCCGGCCGACTGACCAAAAGAAAGGGGCGCCGATTGGCGCCCCTTTCTTGTTCTAGCCTCCGAGCTTACTCTGAGAAGACGCCCATCGCGCGGAACTTGGCGTAGCGCATCGCAATCAGCTTCTCGGGTGAAGCCTTCGAGAGGTCGGCGAGCGAGTCGCGTAGGGTCTTGCGGATGGCCGAGCCGGTGGCGGCCGGATCTTCCTGGGCGCCGCCGAGTGGTTCCTTGACGACGCCGTCGACGACGCCGAGTTTGAGGAGATTAGGCGCGTCGAGGCGCAGGGCTTCGGCGGCCTTCGGGGCGTGGGCGCGGTCCTTGAAGAGAATCGCGGCGCAACCTTCGGGCGAGATGACGGAGTAGTAGGCGTTCTCGAGGATGTAGACCTTGTTCGAGACGGCGATGCCGAGCGCACCGCCGGAGCCGCCTTCGCCGATGACGAAGGTGATGATCGGCACGCCGAACTGGCTCATCTCGCGGAGATTGACGGCGATAGCTTCGGCGACGTGGCGCTCTTCCGAGCCGATACCCGGGAAGGCGCCGGGGGTGTCGACGAGGGTGATGATCGGGAGGCCGAAGGTGTGGGCCATCTTCATCAGGCGAAGGGCCTTGCGGTAGCCTTCCGGATTCGGGCAGCCAAAGTTACGGCGGAGGTTCTCCTTCGTGTCGCGGCCCTTCTGCTGGCCGAGGACCATGACCGGTCGACCTTCGAAGAAAGCCGTGCCGCCGACGATGGACTCGTCGTCCATGTAGAGGCGGTCACCGTGCAGCTCTTGGAAGTCGTCGAACAGCATCCCGATGTAGTCTAGGGAGTAGGGACGACGGGGGTGGCGGGCCAACTGGACGCGCTGCCAGGGATTCAGGTTACCGTAGACCTCGCGGCGGGTCTGCTCCATCTTGACCTCCAGGGACTTGACCTCCTTGGAGACGTCCATCCCGGCGGACTCGGAGGAGGCCCGGAGGGAGTTGATCTTGTCCTCGAGCTCCCGGAGGGGCTTTTCAAATTCGAGGGTGAAGCGGGCCTTGGGCGCGGACATGGGCCGTAAGTTGGAGAAACGGGAGGGGGAGGGCAATTGAATAGGGGGTGGGGCAGGGGGTGGGGTAGGGATGGGAAAGGGCTAGAATGAAGGAAAATGCCCCGAAATTGGGGTAGGGGGTGTCGTTTCGGGTGGCAGGTGGCGGCCTCAGGTGGCGGGTGGCTGGATTGACTACCCCTACCCCTACCCCCACCCCTTGCGGAGGTTTCCCCTTTTCCCCGAACCTCTCTCCCTCCAGCCTGTCTCTACCCCTACACCCCATGCGCCTCGCTTCCTTCCTCTCCCTTGTGGCCGCCAGCGGCCTAATCGCCGCCGAAGGCTACACCGACACCCCTTTCATCCCGGGCACCCAGTGGCGCGTGCATGACTCCGCCCGCCCGCAACCGCCTCGTGCCGAGGCTTCCAAACTCAAGTGCAACGAGGCCGCCGCCCCGGCCGGAGCCATCGTCCTCGTCGGCGGTGCCGACTCGGCCAACGAGTGGGAGGCCGATGCCGCCCCGAACGCCAAGCTAAAGACCCCGGTGACCTGGGAGATCAAGGACGGCGTGATGATCGCCCGCACCAACGGTATCCGCACCAAGCGTACCTTTGGCGACGTCACCTTGCACGTCGAATGGCGCTCCGCCGCTGGGTACGACACCGACCCCAAGAAGAAGAGCCAGGGCAACTCGAACAGCGGCATCTTCTTCATGAAGACTTACGAGCTCCAGGTCCTCGACTGCTCCAAGACCGAGACCTACGCCGA
>CAMDQP010000053.1 GCA_945906115.1 Opitutus sp. GAS368 | reverse complement strand
GTTGAGCTCGAGCTCGAAGGCGAAGCCCGCCGCAATTTTGAAGCCGTGCAGGAACGCGAACGTCTGCTCCGCGCCGCCGCACCGGCTTCGCCTGCTCCAGGCGCCGCATCGGCCGCATCGGCTCCCGTCGCCACCGAGCCTCCGGCCGCGTTGCCGGGTTGGGAAGACGCCCAGTAAGCTCGCATGGCCCGCTCCTTCTCCAGACCCAACCGGCTCCACGTCATCAGCGAGCTGAACGTCACGCCGATGCTCGACCTCTGCTTCGTGCTCCTGATCATTTTCATGATCGCCACGCCGGTGCTCGAGCAGACCACCGCGGTCAACCTGCCCAAGGCCGAGAAAGGCGCCGGCAAGACGCCGGACACGAAGGTGCAGTATCGCATCGTGAGCATCGACCGCAACGGCGCCTACGCGATCGGCGCCCGCACGGTCACCTTTGCCCAGCTGGAGGCCGAATTTGCCATCATCGCCGCTTTACCTGAAGCCGATCAACCGGTCGTACGTATTCGCGGCGACGGCGTGCTGTCCTACCAAAAAATCATCGACGTCCTTTCCGCGGCCAAGGCCAAGGGCCTGACGAAGGCTGGACTCGATACCGAGACGCGCTGAGATGTCGAATGGAGGCAAAGGTTGGATCGGTTCCGTCGCCGTGCACCTCGGCATTCTTGGCGTAATCGTGGGTTTCTCCTGGTATGCCGCGCGCCACGGCGGCGAAAGTATCGAGGCTGTCGACCCGCTGCTTATCGACCTGAATGGCATCCCTGGCAAGCGCCCGGGCGAAATCGGCAAAGCCGCCGGGGTCGCCAAGGGTTCCGAGTCGGGGTCGAACAGCGGCGTACCCATCATTCGGCTCAACAAACTCGACGTTGAGAAAACGCTTCGTGATCGCGAGCAGGCCGAAAAGGCGGCGCAATCTTCGGCGAACTCGCCAAAGACAATGACCAAGGCTTCGACTAAGGCCGGGTCGAGCAGCAATAGTTCTAACAAGACGACGCTCGGAGAGTTTAATAAGTCCAAGGGCGCCGGTAAACCTGGCTCATCCTCCAAGACAGGCGGTATCGGCGGTGTTTCCGTTAAGAAGGGTCGCAGTTACGGCACCGGGGATAACGGGGGCGAAGGCGGTTCCGCTTCCGAGCAGGCACTTTACGCCGGCGAAGTCCAGGCCCGCCTCCGTACCGCTTGGAACGAACTCCTCGCGGCCGAGGGTTCCTCAATTGCCAACGTGGGCTCATGCGGCGTCACGGTCTCCATCGATGCCTCCGGAGCCGCCAGTTTTTCCGGCTGGCTCTCCAAGCCCGGTGACACGCGCATGGCCGAATTAGTCAAACGTGCCTGCGGGATGATCGGCAACTGCGGCAAGCCGCCGGCTGGTAAGGCCTTCAAAATCGACTTCAGCAAGATCAGCGCGAGTGACGGCTGAGCCGGTTTAGTCGCGGACCTCGAGCACGATCTGGACCTCAACGGAGACGCCGAGAGGCAGACCGTTCACGGAAACCGCGGCGCGTGCGTGCTTGCCGGCGTCGCCAAAGACTTGGAGCAGGAACTCGGAGGCGCCGTTGAGTACTTTGGGGCTATCACTGAAGCCATCGACGCCGTTGACGAAGCCATTGACCATGACCACGCGGCTGATGCGATCCAGCGAGCCCAAGGCAGCCTTGGCATTGGCCAGCGCATTGAGCACGCAGAGCTTGGCGGCCTCGGCGGCTTGGACGATATCGACCTCGCGACCAACCTTACCGAGCGAGGTCACCTTGCCGTCCTTCATCGGCAGTGTGCCGGCCAAGTAGAGCAGGTTGCCCGTCCGAACGGCCGGGACATAGGCGCCGGCGGCGGCGGGAGGGGTCGGCAGGGTGATGCCGAGTTCGGTGAGGCGGGCTTCGACGGAGGACATAAGTTCAGAGCCAATACTTGGGCCAGCGGGCTTCGCGGCGCAAGTTGTGATAGAATAGGGCGGCCCCGTCGCCGCGCATCTTCTTCAGGAGTTCCAAGGAGGCGAGGCCTGCGGCCTTACTTCAGGGTCTTGATGCCGGCCAGGAGCTCCTGCACAAGTTCGCGGCTGCGGGCCCTGACCTCGCGGTTCAGCGTCGTGTCGGAGGTACCCATCGCGCGCTTCGACTGGGAGTAGGACTGGGCGAGGACGGCTTCCTTGTTGCGGGTGATCGTGGCGTTGTCGCGCACGGCCAGAATGACGTCAGCGTTGTAGCGGCCGAGGCCGCGATCGAGGCGGACCTCGATGGTCAGGAGGGGCGTAGTGGTCTCCGGCGTCAGGCCATCGACCGAGCGCGGCACGATGTTGGCGCGGCGCATCTCGAGCTCCATCGCGTCGCGGATCTCGCCGCGCAGGTCGGCATCCTCGGGGCGGCTTTCGGACGTGGTGACGTCGATGAAGAAGAAGGTGATGCCGCGGAGCTTGGCAAAGGCCTTTTCGTCGCCGCCGGTGGAACGGAGGGGGTCGGCTTGGGCGAGGCCGGAGACGGCGGCGAGGGTGGCTAACAGAGCGAGGGCGAGGGAGCGCATGGGAATGAAGTCAGAGTAGGCGAGGGGGAAGTTCCGTTCAATCCCCTTTCGCAGGAACGAGCCGGACGGCGGTGAAAGGGTGCTGGTCCAGGAGGGTGGGATACCACCCTTGCACCTCGGGCCGGATGAGGAACTTGTTCTTGTTGAAGACGACCGGCAGCACCGGCGCCTGGCTGATCAGGCGGGCCTCCGCCTGCTGGAAATAATCGAAGCGCTTGGTCGCATCGGTCTCTTTGGCGGCCAATCCGAGGAGGCGGTCATATTCGTTATCGGTCCAGTTCGAGATATTCAGCTCGTTGCCGCTGATCAGCATCTCGAGGAAAGTGTTGGGGTCGTTATAGTCACCGACCCAGGCCCCGCGGCAGAGGTGGTATTCACCTTTACGCATGGCCGAGAGATAGACCTTCCACTCGAGGTTGCGTAGCTCGACTTCCACGCCGAGCTCGCGACGCCACATCTCCTGGTAGGCCTGAGCCACCATCTGCGCCCCTTCGGAGGAGTTGTAGAGGTAATCGAATTTGGGTAGTCCTTTGCCTTTGGGGTAGCCCGCTGCAGCCAGCAGGCGGCGGGCTTCGTTCGCATCCTGTTTCCAGCGAGCGGTTGGCAGGAAGCCACCGGTGCCGGGCGGGGTGAAGTGCAACGCAGGAGCCTCGCCAGCTCGCAGGACTTTCTCCGCGATGAGGTTGCGGTCGATGGCCATACCGAGCGCTTGGCGGACGCGCGGATCGAGCAGGGCCTTACGGGCGGCGAGGTCGACGGGCTTGTCGCCTTTGATGTCGCAGTTGACCCAGACGAAGGCGGTCGAGAAGAACGGATCGAGCCGCAGGTGTGGGGCCTTCTGCTCGCGCAGTTTAGCGACCTTGTAAGGCGGGACTGCGCCGGTGATGTGAAGTTCGCCGCCGCGGAACGCGCGCTCCTCGGCAAAGAGGTCGGCGATGGCGCGGAACTCGACGGCGTTGAGCGAGACCTCCTGGGCGTTCCAGTAGAGCGGGTTCTTGCGCACGACGACGCGGCGGGCCACTTCCCATTTTTCTAAGGTGAAGGCGCCATTACCCACCAGGGAACCGGGCCGGGTCCATAGTGTGTTGAGCGAATCCATCTTGCCGTGCTTGAGGATCGTCCCCGGGTGCACGGGAATCCAGCTGTGGTGGCAGAGGAGCTGTAGGAAGTAAGGGATGGGATCCTCGAGCTCGATAATGAGCGTACGGGTGTCGGGCGCGCGGAGGCCGACGGTCTTGAAGTCTTTGGACTTGCCGGTGTGGAAATGCTTGGCGCCGCGGATGCCGTGTAGCATCGAGGCGTATTCGGCGCCAAAGCTCGGCGTGAGCATCCGCTCGTAGCTAAAGAGGAAGTCGGCGGTGGTCACTGGGTCGCCGTTCGACCAGCGGGCATTCTCGCGCAGGCGAAAAGTCCAGGTCTTGCCGTCCTTCGACATCGTCCAGCTTTCGGCGACGCCGGGGATAGGATGCAGATCCTTGGGGTCGTAATTGACGAGGCCTTCGAAGAGGGCGGCGATGATATGACTCTCACTGAGTCCGGTGATGGTCTGCGGATCTAGCCCCGAGGGCTCGGCCATATTGTTGATGATGAGGTAGCCTTCGGCGGCCTTCTTCTCGGCGGTGCTCTTGCCGTCGCCGCAGCCCACCAGCAGGCCCGCCAAGGCGAGCAGGGCAGCCGTCCAATGGAGCGGGGGGCGAAGCATGCGGCAGATTAGGCCCAGGGTTGGCCCGAGGGCAAGGCGTCTGGATGGGCTCTTTACTCCCCTCGGCCTGCTTCCTAGATATGACCCATGATCACCCCGACCCGTCGCGACCTCGCCGTCGCCGCCCTGACCGCCTCCGTCTGCCTAGGCCTCCTCGGCTTCATTGGCCAAGACCGCCTCGCCGCCACCGTCCCGGCCCCGAAGCCCATCATGGGCTCGATGGCCTTCGATTGGGAGAAGCTGGTCGTCAAGCCCACCAAGATCGGCGCTTACCGCAAGGTCTGCCAGGCCCCGACCGCGACCCTCGACGAACTTGAATATCACATTACGACGCTGAATCCTGGCCAGGCGCCGCACCCGCCCCACCAGCACGCCGATGAGGAACTGCTCATCGTCAAGGAAGGCACGGTCGAAGCGCTCGTCGCTGGCGACTGGGTGAAGCTCGGACCGGGCTCCGTTATCTTTCAGGCCGCCAACATCGACCACGCCATCCGTAATGCCGGCGAAGGGCAGGCGACCTACCACGTCATCAAGTGGAATTCGCCGGGTATGCTGGCCAAGCGCGACGCGGCGAGGGCCGCGGCCAAGGCTGCCGCGAAATAAGCCAAAGAAAAAGGGCGTCCCGAGGGACGCCCTTCTGCTAGGTCTGAACGGGGGGACTTAGATGGCGGCAGGGCCGCGCTCGCCGGTGCGAATGCGGATGACGTCAGTGAGTCCGATCACGAAAATCTTACCGTCACCAATCTTACCGGTCAGGGCAGCCTTGGAAATTGTGGCGATGGCCTTCTCAACCTGCTCATCAGCGACGGCGGCCTCGATTTTCACCTTGGGGAGGAAATCGACGGTGTATTCAGAACCGCGGTAGATTTCCGTGTGACCCTTCTGGCGGCCGAAGCCCTTGACTTCAGTTACGGTCATACCCTCGATGCCGATTTCGGCGAGAGCGTCCTTAACTTCTTCAAGCTTGAAGGGTTTGATGATGGCGACGACGAGCTTCATGGTGGTGTGTTTAGGTTGGGTTAGGCGTTCGGTTGAGCAAGTCCACTTATGCATCACCCGTGCCAAGTGCCGGGAAAGGGGGGCGGGTGTTACGATTGAGTGTTTTTAAGCAAGACTTCCGACACGCCAGCCAGTTTTTCGGCAGATTTGAGTCCGGGTGCGAGTTCTATCCCGCTGTTGAGGTCAAAAAAGCCTGCTCCGGAGTTCGCGGCCGCAGCGATATTATCCGGTCCAAGGCCACCGGCGAGAATCCAGAGGCTTTGCGGGTATTTCTGGAGAAGTTTCTGGAAGCGGGTCCAGTCCGAGACCTTACCGGTGCCTCCGAAGGCATCTTTGGCATGTGCATCGTGCACGAAGCCTTCGGCGAGCGGAATGAGGTCGGCGGGCCACTCGGCGCCGTCCGCGAGCTTAGGGGCCAACCAGAGACGCTTTACGCCCAGCTGGGCGGAGAGGCCCTGGAGGTCGCACTCGTTCTTCGTCGGATCGAAGTGGGCCTGGACGATGGCGAAGCCTTCAGCGATGAGCGCAGCGGCTTCAGCGACGGAAGGGTTGACGGTCACGGCCACGCGCTGGGCCGCGGGAATCTCGCGGAGCAGGGCGGCTCGGGCGTCGGCGGGGACGAATCGAGGTGAGCCGCTCCAGCAGTTGATGCCAAGAAAATCAGCTCCTAGGGCGAGGGCCGTGGTGGCGTCGGCCGCGCGGGTGATCCCGCAGACCTTGATGCGCGCCGAGCCGATCATGCGAGGGCATCAATCACCGCGTTACGAATGGCGACGGCGGTAGGCGCGGAAGCGGTGCCAGCCAGCGGGATACCAGCCTTACGCAACGCATCCGCGGTCGTCGCTCCGATGGCCACGGCCTTGGGCTGGCGCGCACCGGCATCGGGGCGAAGGGCCGCGGCTTGGTGCAGGAACGATTCCACGGCGGATGGGCTGGCGAAGACGATGATGTCGGCGCCGCGACGGCGGAACTCAGCCGCCTCGGGCGATTCGGCGACAGACTTCTCCTCAGTGGCGTAGACTTTGATGACGTCGACAATCGCCAAGGCGCCGTCCATGAGGAGGCGCGGCAGTTCGGGCGTGTTAAGGTTGCCGGTGACGACGAGGATCTTCTGGTTCTCGACGTCGTATTTGTTCATCAGCTCGCGACCGAGCGACAAGGCGTCGTTCTGCGTGGCGGTGAGGTCGCTTTCCAGGTGGTACTGGCGCAGGGCCTTCTCGGTCGCAGGTCCGAGGCACGCGAAGCGCACGCCGCCGACGGAACGGATGTCGGTGAAGCGCTCGAAGAAGCGGTCGAAGAATCCGCGCACGCCGTTGGCGCTGGTGAAGACGAGCCAGTCGTATTCGCCCATGGCATCGAGGACCTCGCTGAGGACGGTGTCATCGGGCTCGAACTTGATTTCGAGCAGCGGGAGTTCGGAGACCGCCGCGCCGGCGTCGACGAGGGCGGTCTTCCAGTCAGCGCCGCGTCCTTCCGGACGGGTGAGGACGACGTGGCGATCACGGAGAGGCAGTTTGCTCATAGTCAGCGGGGCAGGATCTGGCGGAGGATGTCGTCGGCCAAGGCGGAGGCCGTGGCGAGGTCGGTGACGGGGAAAGCGAAGTCGCGAAAACCGAAGTCAGCGCGGAAGAGATGCATGCGACCCGCGGCATGGTGGCACGCGAACGCGGTGTGGCAGCCTTCGCCGAGCTTGGCGAGGAATAGGCGTTCGACGGTCACGGAATACGTCGTGGCGGCGCAGCCGGCGGCGACATACTGGGCGACTTCCGCGGAGCGGGACTGGAGGGCGACGGCGCCTTGGCCGGCGGCGGGCACCATGG
>CAMDQP010000052.1 GCA_945906115.1 Opitutus sp. GAS368 | reverse complement strand
CCCTATCGCCGATTGGGAATTATTTTCGTTTGCTCCGACCCACTTGACAGACACCCCTTGACAGCCGTGGCCCGTATTTCCCGCAAATCCATCGACGAGCTCCGCCAACGGGCTGATATCGTCGCGCTCGCCGGGGACTACACGCAGATGAAGCAACGCGGACGCGATTGGTGGGGCCTCAGTCCTTTCAAGTCCGAGAAAAGCCCGTCGTTCAAAGTCAACCCCGAGACCGGCCTCTGGTATTGCTTCTCCACCCAGCAAGGGGGCGACGCCTTCAAGCTGGTCATGACCCGCGAGGGCCTCGACTTCCCGGAGTCCATCGAACGCGTCGCCACCCGCTTCGGCTTCAAGCTCGACTACGAGACCGGCGGCGATGGCAAGAACGAGAAATCCTTCCGCGGGCAACTCCTCGAGATCCACGAGCTCGTCACCGACTACTGGCGCCGCTGCTTCCTCGAAGACCCAGTGCACGGCGAATGGATCCGCGACTACTGGACGCAGAAGCGGAAGTTCTCCCTCGAGGTCGCGGATGACTTCGGTATCGGCTTCGCCCCCGTCGACGACTCGAAGCTCATCCCCGGCCTGCTCGCCAAGGGCTACGGTAAGGATGCCCTCGCCCAGACGGGCCTCTTCTTTGGCGTCGACCGCGTTCCTGACCCGCTCCGCTGGCGCTGCCGTTTCCGCGGCCGCCTCGTCATCCCCATCCGCGACATCCAGGGCCGCGTCATCGCCTTCACCGCACGCACGCTCGACATCACCCCGCAGGACGACCCGTCCCGCGAAGCCAAGTACGTCAACTCGCCCGAGACCGAACTGTTCAAGAAATCGCGGACGGTGTTCAACATCGACCGGGCGCGCATGACGCGCAAGGACGCCGATCCGTTCGTGCTCGTCGAAGGCCAGCTCGATGCCATCCGCTGTCACTCGGCTGGCATCCCCGGTGCGATCGCTGCCCAAGGTACCGCCGTCACGGAGGAGCACATGCAACAGCTCCGCCGCTTCACGCAGCGCCTCATCGTCTTCCTCGACTCCGACGCCGCCGGCCAGAAGGCCGCCCTGCGCCTGCTCCCCATCGGCCTGCGCGAAGGCCTCGACATCCGCTTCCTCTCCCTCCCGGGCGGCAAAGACCCGGACGAATACTTCTCGACCCATGACGCCGCCGGCTGGGCGGGCCTCGTCGCAGGCGCCCGCAGTGCAATGCAGTTCTGCGTCCAATCCCTGGTCCCCGAAGGCTCGGTCAACCTGCCCCTCACCAGCCGCCTCAGCCTGCTGGAGACCATCTTCCCCATCGTCGAGCAGGCCGGGGCCGAAGAGATCGTCCGCGAAGCCCTCAACGAGGCCGCCCGCCACGCCGGTATCGGCATTCGCGAGATGCACATGGCCTACGAACGCCATCGGGCCCAATCCCAGTCCCAACGCCCCGCCGCCCAGCTCGGCGGACCCAATGACCCACCCCCCACCCCAGTTGTCAAGGGGGGGGGCTTGACAACGCCGGAGGAGGATTTGATACTTTTCCTTCTGCGGCATGATTCCTACTTCGTACCCATTGCCCAGTCGCTGCCGCTCGAATGGATCGACCAGTCCGGCCGGGGGGGCCAACTCCTGATGGCGCTGCTCAACGAAGCCGCCCACGGTCATTTCGCCGGCCTGCGCGAAGCCATCAGCACCCTGGACGACGAACTGCGCACCGAAGCCGCCCGACTCTCCGCTGAGACCTACGCCGGCCGCGACGACGAGAAGGACATCCTGCCTCGCGCCAACACGATTCTGAAGTCCTTCCACGGCCGCCATGTCCAGACCCTGATGCGCAGCCTCGACTCCCGCATCGCCTCCACTTCCCGCGACGACGTCGCCATGCTCAACCAGCTCCAGTCGGAAAAGATCGCCCTACGCAAATCGCACGCGACGCCTCCCTCGCTCACCACCGCCTAAATTTCCCAAGATGACCGACAAGAAAAACAAGAAGACCACCGACAAGCCGGTCAAAGCCTCCAAGCAGGCCAAGCCCGTCGTCAAAGCTACCGTGCCCGCCAAGGCCGTGAAGGCCGCGCCCGCCGCGAAGACGCCCGTGAAGGTCGTCGTCGTCAAGCCGGCGGCGAAAGCCTCGGCTCCCGTGAAGGCTGCCCCAGCCGGCAAAGCCATCGCGCCCTCCAAGGTGGCTCCTGCCGCCAAGGCCGCCACTGCCGCCAAGGCCGTCGCGCCCGTCAAGAACGCCAAGCCGCTTAAAATCACTCCGGCGATCGACCCAGGCATCAACCTAAAGGTCCAGCAGCTCGTCAGCCTCTCCAAGAAGAACGGCTACGTCACCGTCCAGAACATCAACGAGATCATTCCCGACAGTGCCACCGACCCGGAGCTGATCGAGAACATCATGAACATCCTCGATAACCTCGACATCAAGCTCCTCGACGAGGACGAGGTCGAGACCTACCGCAAGAAGGTCGAGGACTCCGAAGAAGAAGCCGCACGCACCGTTCCGGCCGATGCCCCTTACGACCCGTTCAACGTCTACCTGAAGCAGATGGGCCATAAGCCGCTGCTCACCCGCGAACAGGAAGTCGAAATCTCCAAGCGCATCGAGGACGCCGAGCTCCGCGCTCAGGATTTCCTCTTTACCTGCTGGCTCACCCTCCCCTACCAGCTCGACCTCGCCCTCAAGGTCCTCCGCAAGGAAGAACGCTTCGACAAGGTCGTCATCGACAAGAAGGTCGAGTCCCGCGACGCCTATTACAAGATGCTCCCTAAGGCCACGGAAGAGTGCACCAAGCTCAAGGCCAAGCTCGACAAGGCCTGGCAGAAATACCTCGACGAAACCGACGCCCCCAAGAAGGCCAAGTCCCGCGAGGCTTACCTCAAGATCGGGCTGATGGCCAAGGAAGGCTGCAAGGACATCCTCCGTAAGTTCTGCTTCAAGATGAAGCTCTTCGAAGAATGGCTCGAACTCGCCGACATCAAGGGTGACATCGAGGACTCCCGTAACCTGGTCGAACCGACCATGGTCGCCCGCGGCCCGGTCCGCGCCAAGAAGGCCATTAAGCCAGAGATCTCCGCCACCCGCACTCGCGAAATCGAGCTCCGCTGGCGCCTCACTCCAGCTGAACTCCTCAATCTCTCCCGCAACGTCCGCAAGCACCTCGACGAGGCGCAGCGGGCCAAGACCGAGATGGTCGAGCATAACCTCCGCCTCGTCATCTCGATCGCGAAGAAGTACCAGAACCGCGGCCTGCTCTTCACCGACCTCATTCAGGAAGGCAACATGGGCCTCGTCAAGGCCGTCGAAAAGTTCGAATACCGCCGCGGCTACAAGTTCTCCACCTACGCCACCTGGTGGATCCGCCAGGCGATTACCCGCTCCATCGCCGACCAGGCCCGCACCATCCGTATCCCGGTCCACATGATTGAGACGCTCAACAAGGTGATGCAGGTCCAGAAGCAGCTCACCCAGGAGCTCGGCCATGAACCGACCGCTGAGGAAGTCGCCAACGAGATGAACATGGCGATCGATCGCGTGCAGCAGATCATGAAGATGGCCCAACAGCCCATCTCCCTCCAGTCGCCCGTCGGCGACGGCGAAGACACCTCGCTCGGAGACTTCATCGAGGACAAGTCCGCGGAGAACCCCTCCGACACGGCCTCCACTCGTCTCCTCCGCGAGAAGATCGATTTCGTCCTGCGCTCCCTCGCCGAACGCGAGAAGGAAGTCCTAATCCTCCGCTTCGGCCTCCTCGATGGCGTCCAGCGCACGCTCGAAGAAGTCGGCCGCCACTTCAAGGTCACCCGTGAACGTATCCGCCAAATCGAAGCCAAGGCGCTCCGCAAGATGCGCCACCCGACACGCATGCGTCAGCTGCAGGGTATGTTCGAAGGCGAACTCGATACCTCCGGTCCGGGCTTCGACCAGTTCATCTCGGAAGAAGACAAGGCCGAGCAGACCCCGGGCCCGCTCTCTCCGGGCGGTCTCCCCGGCGGACTCCCGCCCAACTCCGCTCTGGCTGCCTTCATCGGCAAGCCGCCCGAAGGGCTCGGCACTTCCAGCCGCACGTGAAACGCTTCCGCCCAGTCTGTCTGCTGCTCGCGCTGCTGACAGGCTGTGTCGGGACTAAGCCGAAGCCAGCCGAAGAGCCGAACCCGTTCGCGCTCCCGGCCGGTGCTCCGCGCAATGTCCGGATCGGCTTCGTCCAAGGCTACCCTCTGAGCAGCCTCTCGGTACCGGTGCACCTCCTGCCCGGGACCCTGGTGGAGGACAAAATGATCGTCATCTCCCGCGACCCGCGCCTCAACCCCACGGCGGTCCTCGAGATCACCGGAGTGCGCGGTCGCATCGCCGTCGCCCGCATCGTCCGCGGACAGCCTCAGCCCCGGGACGAAGTCGTCCTGCCGTCGACGGACCTCAGCGAGCGTTCGCAGGAGCTGCCGCCCTGAGTTCCGACTCTTGACCTCGGCGGGACGGATGCCCACGGTGCACCTTCCATGGCAAAGACTCAGGCAGGCATCGTCGGACTTCCCAATGTGGGCAAGTCGACCCTCTTCAACGCCCTTACGCGCTCGCGCAAGGCCGAGGCGGCCAACTACCCTTTCTGCACGATCGAGCCCAACGTCGGCGTAGTCCTCGTCCCTGATGACCGCATGCTGAAACTACAGGTCATCGCCGGCACCAAGGTCGTCATCCCGGCCACCATCGACATCGTCGATATCGCGGGCCTCGTTGCCGGCGCCTCCAAGGGCGAAGGCAAGGGTAACGACTTCCTCTCTAACATCCGCGAGTGCGACGCGATCATCCACGTGGTGCGTTGCTTTGATAACGACGATATCGTCCACAGCATGGGCAAGGTCGACCCCATCCGGGATATCGAGGTCATCGAAACCGAACTCATCCTCGCCGACATCCAGTCGGCCGAACAGCAGCTCGACCGCAACCAGAAGAAGGTCCGCAGCCAGGACAAGGACGCCATTGCCAACGTCGAACTGCTCGCGCGCCTGGTGAAGCACCTCAACGAGAACCTACCGGCCTCTTCCCTCGACGTCTCCGACGACGAACGTGCCCGCCTGAAGACCTACAACCTGCTCTCCTCGAAGAAGGTGCTCTTCGCTTGTAATGTCGCCGAGGACGATCTCGCCGACCCTTCCAAGAACCCGCATGTCGCCAATGTTGCCGCGCTCATCGGCAAACGCCACGGATGCGAGCACGTCGTGATTTGCGCCCAGGTCGAAGCCGAGCTTTGCGACCTCTCACCCGCTGAAGCCACGGAATTCCTGCAGTCCCTCGGCGTCACCGACTCCGGCGTCTCCTCGCTCATCCGCGGCGCCTATCACCTCCTCGGCCTGGCCACCTACTTCACCGCCGGCGAAAAAGAGGTCCGCGCTTGGACCTTCCGCCACAGCATGACCGCCCCGCAGTGCGCCGGCGTGATCCACACCGACTTCGAGAAAGGCTTCGTGAAGGCCGAAGTGGTCTCCTACGAAGACCTGGTGAAGAACGGTTCGGTCGCCGCTGCTCGTGACGCCGGCCGCTATCGCCTCGAAGGCAAGTCTTACCTCTTTAAGGACGGCGACGTGGCCCTCTTCCGCTTCACGGACTAAGGATTGGACCGTAGGCCGAACACCCTACCCCCCTCGAAAAGGACGCTAAAAGCGTCCTTTCTTTTTGCTTTGGCCGATTACCCCGCAACCATTGGCTAAGGACCTTGTCCCACCCCCATGCCCCGTCGCCTCCTCGCCCTAGTCACCCTGCTGACCGCCGCCCTCGCCAGCGCTGCCGACTCCCGCCCGAACATCGTCTTTGTGATCGGCGAAGATATGGGGCCCGACACTGGCGCTTACGGTTGCAAGGACGCCATCACCCCGAACATGGACCGCCTCGCCAAGGAGGGCGCCCTCTTTACCCGCAGCTTCACCCACACTGGCGTCTGCGCCCCGTCGCGCAGTGGCATGATCACCGGCCAATACCCCCTTAAGTACGGTGCGCAGAACATGCGCTCCAAAGTCGTGAACCCGCCCCACCCGTTCACTGAGAAACTCCAGTCCGCGGGTTATCATGTGATGTGGCCCGGCAAGACTGACTTCCAGGGCGTGCCCGAAAAGAACCTCGCAAACGACCGCAAGAACTGGGTCAACCCCGCCAACCGCCCAGCCGGCCCGCTGACCGCCAAGCCAAAGGAACCGTTCTTCGCCTATTTCAACGACTCCGTAAGTCATGAGAGCCAGGTCCGTGCCTCCGACGCGGAACACGCCAAGAACACGGCTGCGCTCAAGCCTTCCGATCGTCGCGATCCGGCCAAGGTCGAACTCCCGCCCTTCTACCCTGACACCCCAGCCGTCCGCCGCGAAGTCGCCCACTACCATGAGCTCGTCACCGCCGTCGACTACTCCCTCGGACGCGTGCTCGATTGGCTGAAGGCCCACGACCTCGAAAAGAACACCATCGTCATTTTCACCGGTGACCACGGACGCGGTATGCCGCGCTTCAAGCGCTCGCTGAAGGATAGCGGCACGCGCGTCCCGCTCATCGTCCGCTGGCCCGGCCAGATCGCCCCGGGCACCGTCCGCGAAGATTTCGCCAGCTGGATCGACTTCGCGCCGACGGCCCTGACCGTGGCTGGCGTGCCCGTGCCCGCCGAGTTCGATGGCCATAGCTTCCTGCCCACCGCCGCCAACCCGCCGAAGTACGCCTACTCCTTCCGCGACTTCATGGACGAAAGCTTCGACAAGGTCCGCTCCGTCCGCGATGCCCGCTTTCGCTACGTCCGCAACTACGCCCCCGGCGTCGACGAGGCCGGCAAGGTCGCCTACCAAGAAATCGGCCAGACGATGCACGAGCTCCGCCGCGTACAGGCTGAAGGAAAGCTGACCCCGGTCCAAGCCCTCTACTTCAATCCCAACCGCGCCCCGGAAGAACTCTACGATACCCAGAGCGATCCATGGGAAGTGAAGAATATCGCCGGCGACCCGGCCAACGCCACCAAGCTTGCCGAACTCCGTGCGGAGTGCGACGCCTGGCTCACCCGCTGCGGGCCCCTCGCCGACCTACACGCCGACGAACTCGTGAAGCGCGGCATCATCCTGCCTCGCGACGAGAAATACGAAGTGCGCCTCAAGACCGGCCAGCACGAGAGCAGCAATGCCGCGAAGAAAAAAAA
>CAMDQP010000051.1 GCA_945906115.1 Opitutus sp. GAS368 | reverse complement strand
AAACCCGCCGAACGCGAGCAGGGCGGTTTCGTCCACGGCCTCGAGCCCGCCCGCGGCGGTCTGACGTTCATCCGCTTCGGCCGCGAAGACGTGGATTGGTCGCAGGTTAAGCCCAGCGCCATCCTCTGGAAGACCAAGGACCAGGAACTCGACAAGCGTCTCCATGATTCCTGGGATCGTGAGAAGGCCAATTACCGCCGCCCATTACACGCCAAGATCATCGGCCGCCTCGGTCAGCCTCTACGTGTCGAATTTAATGACGGCGAAGGACACGTCGTCGCCGGCGAGACCACGATGCCTTGCGCCGCGGCGGAAAAGCGCCCGATGGACGTCACCACTTTGCGCGACCAGCTCGGCCGACTGGGTGACACGGGCTTCGAGATGGGCGAGCTGCAGGCCGACCTTGAAGGCGCCCTCATCATCCCCGTCAGCGAACTGAACCGTCTCCGCCGCGACCTCTCCGAACAGATTTCCAAGCTCCGCAGCCTGCCGCTGCGCTGGACGCTCCTGCCTTTCGAGGAATCCGCGACGAAGGTCGCTCCCTTCGAGCCGAAGCGCCCTGGCGAAGCGGAGATCATCGTCGTCATCCGCGAGCCCGAGCAGTTGGATCCCGCCCTCGCGAGCGGCGCCCGCGTCATCTACGCCGAATACGAGGACCCTAAGAAGTTCCGCGCCGCCGTCGCCCGCGTCCGCGCCTACGAGCAAGAAGCCGGCCGCAAGGTCGAGTTTTGGGCCATGGGTCCGCGCATCCATAAGCAGGGCGAAGAACGCATCAGCGAGATCGTCCTTTCCTGTGAGGCCGACGGCTACCTGGTCCGTAATCACGAGGACCTGCGTGCCTTCAAGGGTAAGCGACTCCGCGCCGACTTCTCCCTGAACGTTGCCAACGGACTCACCGCCGAGTGGCTTATGAGCGAGCACGCCCTCGAAGGGCTGACGGTCTCTTACGATCTTAACTCGGAGCAGGTGACGGCCTTGTTCCAATCCGCTCCGCCGGAGTGGTTCGAAGTCACGGTCCATCAGCACATGCCGATGTTCCATATGGAGCACTGTGTGTTCTGTGCCTTTCTCTCCAAGGGTAAGGATTACCGCGACTGCGGCCGCCCCTGCGAGACGCACCGCGTCAAACTGCGCGACCGCGTCGGCGCCGAGCACATTCTCAAGGCCGATGCCGGCTGCCGCAACACACTCTTCAATTCGCGTGCCCAGACTGGCGCCGAATATGTCACTCAGTTGCTGGCCCTCGGTGTCCGCCGCTTCCGTGTCGAATTTGTCGACGAGGATGCGTCCACCGTCACGCGCACGCTCGAGAAGTACCACGCCCTGCTCAAGGGCGATCTCGATGGCACCGCGCTCTGGAATGATCTCAAGGTCCTGAACCAGCTCGGCGTCACGCGCGGGACGATGAGGGTAAAGCTCTGATTACTCCTCGCCGCGGAGGCGGGGGAGTAGGCCGGTGATGCGGCGTGAATCTGAAGCATTGCGTACGGCCATCGCGTAAGCGGTGGGGTCGCCGACGAGGATGACCTGCTTGCGGCCGCGCGTGACGGCGGTGTAGACGAGATTGCGCGCGAGCATGATGCTATGCTGGCGGAGCAGCGGGACCACGACCGCGGGGAATTCGGAGCCTTGGGACTTATGGATGCTCACCGCGTAGGCGAGGTGCAGGTCGCCCTGTTCGCCGCGTTCGAGCTCCACGCGGGCGCCGTCGAAGTCGATGAGTAGCGTGCCTTCCTCGTTCTGGCCAAGCACCACGCCAAAGTCGCCGTTGAAGACGTTTTTGTCGTAGTTGTTGCGGGTCTGGATGACCTTGTCACCAGGCTGGATGCGGCCCGGACGAGCGTCGGCGCCGCGGAGGCGGCCTTGCAGCGCCTGGTTGAAGGCTTGGATGCCGCCGGTACCTTTGTGCATCGGCGCGAGCACCTGGATATCGCGCAGGGGGTCGAAGCGGAGCGCCTTCGGGAGGATGTCACAGCAGAGCTTCGTGACCATCGCTACGCAGGCTTCCGGGTCGTCGACGCGTACGAAGTGGATGTCTTGGGTGAAATCGAGCTTCGTCGGATCCTCGACCGGCGTGGGCGGCGTGGTGTCGGCATGCAGGATGCCGTGGGCGACCGTGACGATGCCACTGCGGGCACCTTGGCGGAAGACCGTGTCGAGGCGCGTGACCGCGGCGGCACCGGAGTCGATGAGGTCGCCGAGCACGTTGCCCGCACCGACGGAAGGGAGCTGGTTGACGTCGCCGACGAGCAGCAGATGGGCCGTGCCGGGGACGGCGCGTAAGAGCGAAGCTGCGAGTTTGGTGTCCAGCATCGAGGATTCGTCGATGATGACGAAGTCCGTCGCGAGCGGGTTCTCGGCGTTGGCGGTGAAGCCACCGGCCGCTGGGTCGAATTTCAGTAGGCGATGAATCGTCGAGGCCTGCACACGGGTGGCCTCGGTCATGCGCTTTGCTGCGCGGCCCGTGGGCGCGCCGAGGGCCATACGCACGTGCTTGGCGCTGAGGATGTCGCACAGCGCCTTAAGAATCGTCGTCTTACCGGTACCGGGGCCGCCGGTGAGGACCGTAACCTTGTTCTGCAGCGCCATGAGCACGCCGGCCGCCTGCGCGGGCGAGAAAGCGAAGCCGGCACGGGTCTGGGCCCATTCGACGGCCTTGTCGGCGACGATGGTCGGTAGGCCCGAAGGTGTGGCCAGGAAGCGCTGGATGGAGGCGGCGATGGACTTCTCGGCGTTCTCCTGCGGACGGAGCTGCACGAGGCGAACGCCGCGCGTGGAGAGCACGCCGACGGCCTTTTCTTCCATCAGCTTGCGGAGGCGGTCGTGGACAATCGTCTTGTCGACTTCGAGAAGCTCGGTGGCTTTTTCAAGCAGGCCTTCGTCGGGGAACGCGCTGTGGCCTTCGCCTTCGAGTTCTTCGAGCGTGTGCAGGATACCCGCATCGACGCGCTGCGGACCGGCGGTGGGGAGGCCGAGGTTGCGCGCAATCTTATCGGCGGTCTTGAAACCGACGCCTTCGACTTCGCGGCACACGCGATAGGGCTCGCTGGTCAGGACCTTCTTGGCGTCTTGGCCGTAGGCTTTGACGATGCGGATGCAGAGCGCGTTGGTCACGCCGTAGGTCTGCAGGAAGACCATGACTTCGCGCAGGGCTTTTTGATCTTCCCAGGCGGCCTTGATGGACTTCGCGCGGCCAGGGCCGATCCCTTCGACCTCGCGAAGGCGGCCCGACTGGTTGGAGATGATGTCGAAAGTTCGGACGCCGAACTTCGCGACGATCTTGTCGGCGTAGGTCTTGCCGATGCCTTTGATGAGGCCGCTGCCGAGGTATTTGCGGATACCGTGGACGGAAGAAGGTAGACGTGAACTGAACGTGCGCACGCGCAGTTGCGGGCCGTGCGAAGGGTGTCGTTCCCAATGCCCAGTGACGTCGACGGTCTCGCCGCACTGCAGGCCGGTCATGTTCCCGAGGATGATGACCTTCTCGCCGGCTTCTGGTGCGAGTTCGGCAATCGTGAAATGCGTCTCCTCATCGAGCCACAGGATGCGCTCGACCACGCCCGAAAGGGTGGTTTCGGGTCCGCGCGGCGGTTCGCGTGGCGGCGACATGCGGGAAGCCAATCATCCCCGCGGGGCGGGGGCGAAACGAAAATCAGCCTAGACCGAAGAGCTCGCGGCCCAGCTCGGGCAGGCCAGCATGGACCGTGTCCGGGGCGTAAGGGGCGAGTTCCTCGGCGGTGTGACTACCGGTCGTCACGCAATGGATCGCGGCCAGCTTGCCGTTGCGGGCCGTAGAGATGTCGAACGGCGAATCCCCCACCATGACTGTGCGGGTCGGGTCGGCCTTGAGTGACGATAGAATAAAATGGGTGAACTCCGGCTGGGGCTTACGCCAGGGATGGACGTTGGTGCCGTAGACCGCATCGACGGCGTCATCCAGCCCGAGGTGCTCCATGATCTTCTTCGAGTTGGCGTCGTCCTTGTTCGTGTACACCGCGACCTGGACGCCTTTGGCGCGCAGGCCGACGAGGATCTCGCGGCAGCCAGGGTAGACGCGTAGGCCATGGTACATCACGGAGGGGAAGTGTTCGCGGAAGAGGCGCGTCGCGGTGGGCGCGTTGGCTTCGCCGGCTAGATTGACGACCGTCACGTTGACTGATCCGCCCACGGCACGGCGGATTTGCTCCAAGGTGACGCCCGGGAGGCCCATCATGCTCATCACGTCGTCGTAGCAGCGGTGGATGGCCTCGAAGTTGTCGACCAGGGTGCCGTCGAGGTCGAAAAGGACGGTTTCAGGAAGGGGGCGGGCCATGGCGAAGCCCTTATGAGGCGTGGAACGGGGCGGTTTCCAAGTTTGGAATTGAAGGAAAGGGCGGGCGACCTAGGTTGCGGCTTCGCACTATGAGCTTCTCGCTGGATCTTACTAAGCCCCTCGGCCGCCTCGGCCTGGCCATCAACACTCTCGTCCTCGGGGTCGTCTTCTACGGCATCTCCGTCGGCGCCTACCACACCATGACCCATACTCTTCCCGAGTCTGGTGCGCATGCCAAGGAGGCCGCTGTCAAGGCCGCGCTGGTGGAGAAGGCCGTCGCTAAGGCCAAGACCGCCGCCAAGGGTAAGGCTTTCGACGAGAAGGCCGCCATCGCTGCGGCCGAAGCCGCCGCTGAGCCTGAAGTGAAGAAGCAGGCCGAAAAGATTCATCACGACGCCGGCGAAACCTGGGCTCCGTTTGCCATCTTCCTGTTAATCCTCTCGGCCATCTTCTTCTCCGGTTTCCTGTCCATCTACGTCCAGCGTCGCGCCAGCGATGGTGGCCTCAAGGGTCTCTGGATCTTCATTAACCACCTTGGAGCCTGGTCCTTCGCCAGCTATGTCGCCTTCTATCCTTACCTCGCGGCTCATGGCCTGCGTAATGCCTGGGCCCCCGCTTTCATTGGTGGCCTGGTGCTCCTCCTGCCGGTGTTCTTCGCTGGCGAAGGTCATCACGACCACGACCATGACCACGACCACGACCACGATCATGGCGATGGGCACAATCACGGCCACACCCACTGAGTCGGCTCAGAGCGGCGCGGTGGCGCCGAAGTCGAAGACGGTGTGACTAATCAGGCCTCGCTCCAACACGGCGAGGTCTGATTGTTTGTCGGTGGTGAGACTCTCGCCGTCGTTCCAGGCGAAGGTGAAGCCCTGTGCCGAACGTTTGAAGAGGGAGCCATGGCGGACCAGCGCCGGCGTGGAGCGTTCCATCGCGGTGTCATGGGTGACCGTGGCGGGGTAGTTGAAGCTGTGGACGAGCAGGCCTGGGCTGGGCTGGCCGACGAGCCCTTTGGCGAAGCGGGCGGCGTGGCGGCCGGCGGCCTCAAGGTGCGGACGAAGGGCCGGAGGGCAGACCGACGAGTTGCGGTGGACCTGTTCGAAGAGCGATTTCTCGAGGTCGAGGGAGCAGGCCACGGCCGGCAGGCCCCATGACGTGCCTTCGGTCGCGCCAGCGAGGGTGCCGGAACTCAGGCAGAGGGGCATGGTGGCGTTGAAGCCGATGTTGATGCCGGAGAGGACCACATCGGGCTTCACGGGTAGCAGGTGGCCTAGGGCGATATTGACGCAGTCAGAGGGGGTGCCGTCGATGGACCAGGCCTGACGGCCGAGGTTCGGGTATTCGGCGAGGGTGACTTCGCGGTGGCGGCTGAAGGCCCGACCAATCCAGCTGCGCTCCCCGGAGGGGGCGGCGACGACGACGTCGAAGCCTTCGCGCATGCAGGCGGCGACCAAGGCGTGGAGGAAGGCGGCGTTAATGCCGTCGTCATTGGTCAGCAGGGCGATTGGCTTCATTCTAATAAGGTCAGGACTTTGCTCCTGGCAGGCCGGCTTCAAGATCGGCGATCTGGTCCCGGAGGACGGCGGCCGTTTCATAGTCCTCTTCTTTGAGGGCGGAATTCAGGAGGTCGCGCGCCTTGGTCAGTTTGGCCTCGCGGTCGGCGGCGGCATCGTACGGGCGGCGACCATGGTGTTCGAGGCCCGGCTGGATACGGGCGATCGTGGCTAAGGCCTGCGGCGCATGCGCCTCGTAGCAGGTGGCGCAGCCGAAACGATGGACACGGTCGAAATCGGTCCACCGGAAGCCGCAGGTGGGGCATTTGCCCCGGCCAACGGGGGTGGGGACGGTCAGCTTGAGCCCGAGCGCGAGGGAGGGTAGGATGGAGTCCGAGAGCAGGGAGGGGCAGCCCTGGCAGCAGGCATAAGTCTCCGCCTTTCCCCCGGCGACGAGGGTGAAGTACACCGCGGCGTTCTGGATGCAGCCCTGGCAGGATGGCGGACGAGGAATCAAGCACGCCCACAGTGCATAAGAAAGCCCTCCGATTCAAGTGCGACCACGAACCTTTTCAGGTTGAAGCCATGCCGACGGCGGATTGCCTATGAAAGCGATGCTTTCTCCTGTCCTTATGTTCGTGCTGGCTGACACTACGAAGGGCGCTCTCTGGTACTTCCAGCAGATGGACACCGCCGGACTGGCTGTCGCCGGCGTCCTGCTCATCTGCTCCTTCATCGGTTGGGGTGCGATGATTGGTAAATGGTCCGACGTCCAAGAGCTCCGCCGTCGCAACCATGCGTTCGAGCGTCGCCTGCGCGACGAGCCCTCCGTCGTCGCCCTCAATTTCCCGCGCGGTTCAAATCTTGGACCTTACGAATTCCTCGTCGCCGAAGCCGTCTCCGCCGTGCAGCGCCATAAAGGTCGCCTCGTCCGCCAGTCCGACGTCACGTTGTGCATGGGCCACGTCGAGAACGCCGTGCAGCGCGGCGTCGCGCGCACGATGGTGAAATACGAGGACAAGATGGTCATCCTGAGCTCACTCGTTTCGGGCGGTCCGTTCCTCGGCCTGCTCGGGACCGTGTGGGGCGTGATGGTCACCTTCGGCGCGCTGACCGAGAAGGCCAGTATCGCGCAGCTCGCGCCCGGCGTGTGCGGCGCCCTCGTCACCACGACCCTCGGCCTACTCGTCGCAATCCCCGCCACCTTCGGCTACAACTACCTGCTCACACAGGTGAAGATCATGACGACCGAGCTGGAGAATTTCGCGAGCTCGCTCGCCGACCGTGTTGAGCTCGAGCTCGAAGGCGAAGCCCGCCGCAATTTTGAAGCCGTGCAGGAACGCGAACGTCTGCTCCGCGCCGCCGCACCGGCTTCGCCTGCTCCAGGCGCCGCATCGGCCGCATCGGCTCCCGTCGCCACCGAGCCTCCGGCCGC
>CAMDQP010000050.1 GCA_945906115.1 Opitutus sp. GAS368 | reverse complement strand
GTGATCTTCTTCGGCGTGATCTTCCTGGGCTGCCAGGTTTACGAGTTCACGCACTTCTACCATCAGGGCCTGACCATCCAGAACAGCGTACTTGGTTCGACGTTCTACGTCCTCACCGGTACGCACGGTACGCACGTCGCCATCGGCGTACTCTGGCTCATCATGATGTATTTCTACAGCTTCACGGGTAAGCTCGGCGGCCACGTGGGCGCCCTCGACGTCGAAATCGCGGGTCTCTACTGGCACTTCGTCGACATCGTTTGGATCATCATCTTCACGGCGGTCTACCTCGTCGAATACCTCGGGCCGAACGGTATCTGGGGTACGGGTCTGCCGGCTGTCGCCCAATAACCCTTCTATCCGACCATGTCCTCTTCTCACGAAGCCGCTCCCAGCCCTGACTTCCTCGCCGAGGAAGTCCGCCGCTATCACCACTTCATCGTGCTGGCCCTCTGGCTGGCGGTCGTCACCGGTGCCGAGATAGTGCTAATCTTCCTGCCGATTCCCGTCGCCGCTGTCCTGACCATCCTGACCCTGATGTCCGCCGGCAAGTTCTTCGCGGTCATCCTGTGGTTCATGCATCTGATCTACGACAAGCGCCTGCTCTTCTGGTGCTTCTTCGCCGGCCTGGCGCTCGCGTTTGCGACCTACGCCGCTTTGCTCATGCTCTTCTCGGTCGACCGCATCGACACCCGCTGGTACAGCTAAGGTCGATGTCGATTGCCTGACGAAGGCCTCCGCACCGGCGGAGGCCTTTTTCGTGCCCACGCTTGCGGGTCAGCCAGCCTCGGCTTCATATGAAAGGGATGAGTATCCCCCTCCACTGGCACACGGAGCCGCTGCTGCTGCTCCTGGTCGTGGGAGCGTGCTGGGCTCACGCGCTCATGTGCGGTCCATTCCGGGCACGTTTCCTCCCCGGTCGGACGGAGTATCCCGTCTGGTACGCGGTCCGCTTCCATCTCGGCGTGCTGGTTGCCTACATCGCCGTCGGCTCACCCTTGGATCAACTGGGCGAAAGCTTCCTGTTCTGGGCGCACATGCTGCAGCACATGCTGCTGATCTATATTTCCGCGCCCCTCATCGTCACGGGCCTCCCGCCGGAATTCATCGACGGTTGGCTCCTGGGCGGCCGTCCGCGCCTCACGCGCGCGCTGCGCTTCCTGACCGGCCCAGTCCCGGGCGTGCTCATCTTCACGCTCTGCTTCTCGATGTGGCATTTCCCGGAGCTCTATGAGGCTGCGCTGCGCAGCCGTCCGCTCCACGTGCTGGAGCACTGGTCGATGTTCCTTCCGGCCATTCTGATGGTCTGGCCGCTGTTCTCCATGTCGGTCCTGCTCCCGCGGATCGGTTACGGGATGGCGATGTTCTACTGCTTCGCCTTGATGATTGCTGACCTCCCCATCTGGGCCGTGCTCATCTTCGGCGACCACCCCATCTACGAGACCTACCGGCTCGCCCCGCGCATTAGTAGCCTTTCCGCCGCGGCCGATATGATCTTGGGGGCCGTCGTCATGAAGGGATTCAACGAGGTCTTTGCCCTCGGCTGCATGGCGTACGCCTTCTTCGCTTGGTACCAGCGCGACCGCTGAGCGGGCTCAGTGGCGCGCGGCGCGGCGCAGGAGCGTCCAAGCCAGGCCGACGACCACGACGTTCGGTAGCCAGATCAGCAGGTCGGGCCTTAGGTCCGGGTCCTTCACGTAGGCGGCCATTGAGGTCAGCAGATAATAGGTGAGGGCGACGGCCAGGGCGATGGCGGCGTTGACGAACGTCTCGGAGCGGCCGACGCGCACGGCCAGCGGCACGGCGAGGAAGGCGAGTGAGAAGACCGAGAAGGCACTGGCGAGGTGCGACATGAGCTGCGTCATCGCCAGCATCTGCCCCTGCTCCTTCTCTTTGCGGGTGGCGTTCGGCGCGACCTGCCAGCCTTTATCGATGGCGTCGAGGAGCTCCGAGGTCGTGAGCCAGCGGAGCTTACGCTGGAAGTTCCCCCCATCCTTAAAGATACCCGAGGCCGGGAACTCGAGGAAGGTTGTCTTGGCTTGGATGAACGAGGACGGGCTGGCGAAGGTCACATCGCCGGGCTGGCGTTTCTCGAGGCGCGCGTCGGTTAGCTCTACCCGAAGGATACCTTCGCCCTGGCCGTTGACGGCGGGAGCGAGGCGCGCTTCGCGGGCGTGGACAGTCTGCGTCAGGCGGCCGCGCTCATCGACGCTCCAGAGCCAGAAGTCGCGGAGGACCTCGCCGTCGCGTTCGGTGGCGCGGATTACCATACCGGGAAACTGCCGGTTGAGTTTACCGGGCACGATGACCGAAGCGGGATTATCCTTCGCCGACCCCAGTAGCAGGCGGCGGTATTCCGTGTTGGCGGAAGGGGCGACCTCGAGGTTGAGCCATGCGGAGAGCAGCGCGAGGCCGGCGGCGAGGAGGAGGGCCGGACGAGCGATGCGTCCGAGGCTACGCCCACTGGCCTTCATGGCGGTGAGTTCCTGCTGGGAGCTCATGCGTCCGAACGCGATGAGTACTCCGGTCAGGAGCCCGAGTGGCAGCGCATAGGGGAGCACGCCGGGGATGAGCAGGCCGACGAGTTCAAGCCCTTCCCACCCGCTAACGCGCCCGCTGGCGATGGCGCTCGAGACTTGAGAAAGGATATTGCCCGCGACCAACACGAACACGAACGCGCCCGTGGCGGCCCCGCCGGCGACGGCGGTTTCGGTCAAGACGTGGCGGTCGAGGAGGCGCACCTCAACATCCAAGCCGAGCCGGCCCCGCACTCCAAGGCGAAAGGCTCAGGGTGCCGCCTTCTGGTCCAGATCCGCCGGCAGTCCGGCGCCGCGGACGGTCTCAATCTCGCCAGCGCGCAGCCAGCCAGTCTTGCCGTCGGCGGTGGTCACGCGGACGTGTCCGTTGAAGGGACGACCCGTGCGGACGACGTCGCCTTCGGCGACGCTGTTCAGGGGTTCGCCGAACTGGGTCGGTGTGAGCCGTAGCGAGATCTCGGTCTTGCGGACGACTGCGCGAGCGGAAAGCACGCGGCAGCCCCAGAGTCCGGGGATGCAGAGTACGAGCAGGGTCAGCGAGATCACACGGGTGCGATGATTGCCTTCGCTCGCGGAACGGCGGCGGAGCCGCGGGACGACGATGCACAAGAAGGCGATCCAGAAGGAGAGGGTGGCGAGGATGAGCCACACATCGGCGGTCAGGAACGCCGCATAGTTTTCGGTCCAGGTGAAAGTGGGGCGTTCGGTGCCGCCGGCGTTGAGCGCATGGCGGATACCTGCGAGCGCGACGGGGTCAAAGGGATCCAGCAGCAACGCGCGTTCCCAGCAGACCATCGCGCGTCCCTTACGTCCCAGTCGCCACTCGGCGTTGCCGAGCGCGGAGAGCCGGCCGGCCGTAACGCCCTCCTTGAGGGCTTCCTCTGACCATTGCTCAACGGCGGTCGCATAATCACCTTTGGCATAGGCGGTCTCCGCGGCGGAGAGGGCGCGGTCCTCGGCGGCACCAAGCGATGTCACCCAGCAGAGGAGCAGGCAGGCGAGGATCCTCATAGCAGGGCGAGCAGTCGGCGGACGAGCGCCAGGGCGGCGTCGGCGTCGGTGGTGGCGTCCGGAGCACCCGCGGCGAAGCGTTCGCCGTAGGCCCGAATGAAGAGGCTATCGAGTAAGGGCCGGTCGGCGCCCGGGAGCGCTCGTTCAACATCGCTCTGGGTCATTGCGGCTTCTTCGGCGCCCAGCAGCGCCGCGCTGCCGACCTGCAGGGCGCGGGCGACAGACAGGGCGAAGGCGCGGCCGTCGCCTTGGCGACGAGCGGTGGCGCCGGCGACGAGCGAGGCGCGCAGAATCGAGCGGGCGCGTCGGCGGATGCGGATTTCTGGGTGAGCCGCCAGGTATCCGAGAGTGAACACCCCAGCGGTCAGCACGAGGAGGAGTGTGACCAGGAAGACATTGCCCGACCAGAAGGCCGGCGAAGCCGCGAGCGCCGTGGAAGATGCGCCGACAAAGAGCGCGGAGGTACGGCGCGGTTCTGGCGGGGCTAAGCCCGTCACGGTTTTCTTCTTCAGGCCAGCGGGGGCCGCGGGGTCGGCGGTGATGAGGTCGACTTTTGTCGGGGCGTTCCCGGTGACGGCGACTTCGATGGGCTTGAACTCGATCCGGGCGTATTGCTTCGTCAGCGGGTCGAAGGTCGAGAAGCGAATCGCCGGCGTGAGTAACTTGCCCGGCAGGCGCGGGACGAGCGTGTAGGCGAAGAAACGCTGAGCTTCGGAGCTACGGCGGCGTTCCTGCGCCGGCAGGATATCCCACTGCTCGCTGCTGGGAATCTCGGGCGTGATCAGGCGGTCGAGGTTGCCCGTGCCGGTGAGGATGGCGCGTAGGCGAATCGGTTCGCCGACTTCGGGCTTATCTTTGGAAATCTGCACGGCTTCGGCGGCGAAGGTGCCGATGGCGCCGGACCAGTCGGCGGGGCGGCCGCGCTCGGGCACGTGTGCGACGGTGAGTTTGCGGCGGAAGGCAAAGGGGCGATCACGCCCGGTGTTACTGAAGGCGTTGAGTGCGACTCCCTGGATAAGCATCGTGCCGTTGAGTGAGAGCTCGCTCACGCCTTCGCGGATGGGGGTGAGTTCGAAAGTCGTCTGCATGCCCTGCCCGAGCTCGTCGGGTAGCGGCTGGCGGTCCCCGGTCACGGCAAGGCTGAAACTTTCGGCCAGGGATTCGAGGCCGAAGCTGGCCACGACGGCTTCTTCTTCGCCGCCCCGCATCAGGATTGAACCGCGGATCAGTTCACCGACGTAGAAGGTGCGGTCAGGGATGATGAGTTCGGCGCGCGCTTGGGCGGTCCGGCGGTAGGCTACGCTCTTGCTGACCATGAGTTTGATCTCCGGCACGGCGATCATCTTGCGGGCGAAGCGTAGGTTGAAAGCCGGGATGATGTATTCGCCTTCCTGCTCGGGAGCGACGCCGGAGTAGTTGATGGTGGCTTCGTTGGAGTCCGAGCGGACAATCTGGCCAGAGAGACGCAGGGCCATGCCACGCGGGGGTCGGATTTCCTTCCCCGCCTGTTGCGCACCACCGAGGATGACGTCCGATTCGATGATGATCTGGAGGCGGAACGGCTGGCCAGGCGCCGTGACGCGCGGCGTGATCTCCCAGCTGACGCGATCCTCCGCCCCGGCGGTGAGGCCGAGGAGCAGGGCGAAGCAGAGGGCGAACAGGCGGCGCATCTCAGTAATCCTTACCCTTCTTGTCGGTGGGTTTGCCGCCGTTGCCCCCCTTGCCGTCCTGACCGCCAGCCGGCATCTTGCGGCCGAATTCGTTCTTCAGGCCTTCCAGGGAGCCGCGGGCTTCCTGTTCGGTCATCTTTTTTTCCTCGCCCGGCTTACCCTCCTTGGGGTCGCCGTTGCCTGCCTTTGGCTTCTGGCGCTCTGGCGGGAGGAAATTCTCGTCGTCCTCTTCGTCGCCCTCGGCGTTCTGCGGCAGTTTGTCGTCCGGGATGCGCTTGATGAGTTCCTGGATTACGGCGCGGAGTTCTTCGAGTTTCTTCCGTTGGGCTTCGATGGCTTCCTCGAGCGCGTTGGTTTCACGACGCAAGGCGCGGAGTAACTCCTCAATCGCGTCGGCGTTCGCCTTGGCCTGCGCGTCGGCTGCGTCGAGCTCATGGGCGCCACGGAAATCGCTGACCGAGCGAGTCCAGGTGGCGACGACGCCGTTGCGCTTGGTGACCATGGCTTCCTCCTTCGGGATGAGCTTCTTGATCGTCCGGAAGGTGCTGATGCCGCCGCCGAGCGCGGATGTGGCCGGGACGTAGTCGGGCTCGCGGCCCTCGGCCTTGGCCTTATCGAGTAACTCGATCTGGTCCTTCATATCCGAGATATCCGCATCGGCGGCCTCTAGGTAGGAGCGCGCAATAGAAAGTTCGGTCACGTCGCCAGCGGTCTTACCGCCGAGCACGGTCTTGCCCTTACCAAAGCGGACGTGGCCGAGGTTATGCAAGGCGGGTGGGCGCATTGGGTCGATGTCGCGGCCGAGCGAGGCGCGGAGGGCTTCTTCGGCGCCGGCGAGGTCGCCCTCAGCGAGGCGTTGCGTGCCGCGGTTGTGGAGCTCGCGCGCGTCGAGCTTGGCGAGCTCATCGACGGGAGCCTTGTCGGCCGCGAGGCCGGCCGACATCAGGAAGAGCAACGGAAGCAGATTTTTCATGGTGAAGTAGTCTTGCGGCGGGTGGAGATGAGCGATTCGAGGACGAGCAGGAGAAGGGCGGCGCCGATGAACCATTCTTCGCGCGGGATGCCGCGACGCCCTGTGCCCTGTTCGTCGGTGCCGGCCTGGATCGCGAGTCGGAGCGCTTCCATACCTTCGCCAGCCTGCCCGAGCCGGACAAAGCGGCCACCGGCAGCGTCCGCAATCCCGCCGAGGGTCTTCTCGTCGAGTCGGCTCAAGACTTCCGCGCCCTCCTTATCCTTCAGCGTTTCGATCGAACCTGCGGAGCTGATGACGCGGATTGGTCCGCCGGAAGGCGTGCCGACGCCCACGGCGTGCACCACGAGACCCTTGCGCTTGAGTTTCTTGGCCATCTCGATGCCGCCAGCCTCGAGGTCTTCGCCGTCGGTGAGGATGATGAGCAACTTGCGGTTGCGGTTGGAGTAAAAGGCCAGCTCGGCTTCCTCAATCGCGCGGCCAATGTCGGTGCCCGCGACCTGGATGCTGCCGGTGTCGGTCTCCTCGAGGGTGCGGAAGAATGCGTCGTAGTCGCGCGTCAGCGGGCACTGCAGGAAGGCTTGGCCCGAGAACGCGATGAGCCCAACGTTGCCGGTGCCCTTGCGGCGGATGAAGTTGGCAATGGCGACCTTGGCCCGGGCGAGGCGCGTCGGGCTCATGTCGGCGACGAGCATCGACTTGGAGACATCTAGCGCGAAGACCACGTCCTCTGTGGCGCCTTTTTGTTGCGACACCTCCACCCCCCAGCGCGGCCCAGCGAAACAGGCGACGAGTAACGCAAAGGCGACCGAAAGGGCGACGTCCTTCGTGCGGCGGCGCGCGGAGGAATAGCCGGCGGTGAGTCGATCGAGCAGACGAGCCGCCGCGAAACCAGCGAGGCCCCGGCGACGCCGGCGCTCCGCCCAGCACAGTGCGACGAAGAGGAGGAGGCCGCCGAGGATGGCGACGGTCAGCACCCACGGGTGCTCGAAATGGAAGTCGGCGGTTTCCATGGCTCAGGGAGCGCGGGGGCGCAGGAGGCCCCAGCCGAGTTCGAGAAGGAGGAGCACCCCGGCGAGGGCGGCCCAGACGAGGCGATAGCTTTCGTAGACGACGGATTCGCGGATGCGCACCTCGGTGCGTTCGAGGCGGTCGATCTCCTCGTAGACGCGGCTTA
>CAMDQP010000049.1 GCA_945906115.1 Opitutus sp. GAS368 | reverse complement strand
TCATCAAGCGCCGACCGTCTTCACGACTTCGCTCTTCGGCTCGGCCGGCTTGGGCGTGTCGTCGCCGGTTTTTTTCGCCCCGTCTGGCAGATCTCCCGCGGCCTTGGCCTTGAGGCTGGCGACTGTCTCGTGGCCCATGACGTGCTGGATCAGCGTGTGGGAGACAAATCCTTTGGATGACTCGACGGGACTTTCCTGCACGAAATAGAGCCGACGGAGCTTCTCGTTCAGGATCAAAGGAGCCCGGTAGATGATTTTCTGGGTTCCATTGGCATCCGTGATGCCCATGTAAAAATTCACCACTTCGCGTCGCTGCATGACGACTGGGCTGCGCGCCCGTTTCGTCGGCTCGGCGAAAAAGACCTTGCCGGACATGCTGCAAAGCAGGCGTGACTTGCTAAGATTGAGGACTTCGAACCCGCCGAACGGAAACGTGTCCACGTTGATGTTGAACGTCCGGGCCATGACCTTGTTGGTGCCCTCGACGGCGAAAAGCAGCGCCAAGGCCTCCTGGTCATTTTCGCCGACGGCGAAGGTGACGAAGGGCAGCCAAACTTCGACCGGCGCGGCCCCGGGTTTACCGTTCGGGTTGGGCGCCAGGCCGCGCCGCACAATGGCCACTTGCGCGGGACCTTCGTAGAGGATTGTACCGCTCATGTTCATCGTCCCAGGGCCGATCAGGGTGACGCCATGGTCGGTCTGGACGCCGAGGTCTAGGCTCTCGCCTTCAGCGAGGGTCGGTGCCGTCCACCAGGTGATCGTGAGGGCGCAAGTCCGCTCGGAAGGCGCGGAGCGCGCGCCGCCGGGTTTCTTGGTCGCGGGTTTGGTCCCCGGATCGGCGCCGAGGACGGGTGCGAGGGAGAATGCGGCGAGGAGGATCGCCGCCAGGAAGGCACGGGAGACCATGGGATCAGATTTCGTTGGCGTTGAGCCAGCGGATGGAAGTCGCCTTGAAGCGACGACCGAGGAGGCGATTGATATGCCAGTTCTCCTTTTCGGCATCCGTAGCATTGTTTGGCAGTCGGTTGAAACTGCTCTCATACATGTCGACGACGGGCACGTTGTTGTATTCGAGGGTAAGGGCGCCGTTCACGCGGTAGTTGGACTTGCGCCGGTTGAGTTCCTCGTAGGGGGCCCCACGCGCCGAGGGTAGCATGAATTGGGTGGTGCGTTGGACGACGACTTCGACCCAGGCGCGGCCGATGGTGTTACCAGCGTTATCCAGAGCTTCTCCGTAGGCCCGGACGGTGAAGGTGTCGGAGCGCGCCGTCAGGTTCGGCCCGACGGTGTTGAGGACATCCATCTGCGTCACGATTTGCGGTGCCCCGAGACCAGCGACCACCTTTTTCTTATCATTCGTCTCGCTCATCGAGGCGATCTTGGGGAAGCGCTCAGCGACTTCGAAGTTGGGGACTTTGCTGTTGAGGACGCCATAGACGCCGTAGGTCCCTTCCAAATCCCCATTGAGGGTCGTGAAGTTACGCGTCGAACGGCCGCTGTTCCCAAAGGCGAGGTTGTAGGGGTCGGTGACCGTCCCGGGGGCGTCAGGTGCGGGGAAAATACCGCTGGCCAGGCTCTCGCTGCTATTATCGATGGCGGTCTTGTTGATGCCCGATTTATCGATGGCTGCCTGGAGCGCCCCTTTGAGACCGTGGTCCGTGCTCAGGAGCCGGCGATTCACGAAGTCGGCCAAGGACATGAAGGGACCGCGGTCGCGGACCTCCTTGACCACCTCGGCCGCCAACTTGTCGATCTCGGCATCCGTCAACTCGCGGAAGGTGTTCCAGGCCCCGGTCGCGCCGGTGGCCGGCTTGAAGGAGCGCGCAAACCGCGTCAGCACGGTGCCGCTGGCCAACGTGCCGTCCGGCAGGGTCTGGCCGCGCATGCCTGCGAGCACGGCTTTCCAGGCCTGCTTGGAGGTCGAGTTGACGTTGAAGCCGCCGTCGTAGAGCGCATTCCGCGCGAGATAGGTCGGGTGGGGGAACTCGTCGAAGCGCGGGAAGGCCCCGTTGGCGACCGCGGGCTTGTTATCCGGCTGGAAGGCGACCCGCTTGTTGGCGAGGGGGTTATAGCCGGCTTCGAGCGCGGCCTTGATGTCGCGGAAGGACGAGGGGTCGAAGGAGCTCAGATTGCCGGCCGCTTTTTTCAGCGTCGCGGCCTGATCGGTCGCGACGTTCGTGTCGGTCGGCAGGTCGGGCCCGCCCGGGAAAGCGTTCTTACCGCCGGTGAGCGAGTAGGAGTTGGCCTGGAGGTTCAGCCCGCTGAAGTAGTAGGCGTCCCACAGCGCCAAGTTGGCGGCGAACGCGTGGTCGGTGCGCACGTTGGCGACGTTGCGGATGACGCGCGTCCCTTGGTGGACGGCGACGTAGCCGTGTTCGGGGATGGCCTTGTCGGCGCCGAACTCCTCCTTGGGGCCGGGCCAGTCGGTGATCTTGGTCAGATCCTCGATGCCGGGATGGGCGAACGAGGAGCCGACCGTGAGGTCGGCATCGGTGTTGACCTGCGCGAAGCCGGCGGAGCCCAGCTGCGCGAGGGAAAGCAAGGGGCGGCGGGGTACTGGGAAGAGGATGGTGTCCGAGCGCTGGGTGGTCGCCGGGTCGATGCTGGCGCCCCAGTAGGCGTTGATGTTATTGGAGCTCAGGGCCATCTCGGGCTCGGCGTCGATCTTGCGTTGCGAGAGCACCCAGCCGAGGGGCGTGTGCGCCTTGCCGTCGTAGCCGTAGAGGTGGGCCTGTTGCGCGCGCACGCTGAGGAAGAAGGGCGACATCGGCGCGTGCAGGATTTCCTGCGGGGTCTTTATCGGTGTCGCAAGAGTCGGGTTGAACTTGAAGGCCGCGTCGGTCCGCGCCGCGGGATACCAGATAGACTGGGTTTTTCCGGTCATCTCGGCGGAACGGAGGACGAAGTCCGTGAGGAAGAAAGGCTGCTTGGTGTCGCCCAGGTCCTTCCTGATATCCCCGAAAATACGCGAATTCAAGGTGCCGGACCGGCCGCTGATGATGTTGGGTCGGCCGAGTTCCGGGTCGCCGTTCTCGGGCCCGAAGGACACTTGGATGCCATTCACGTCGATGTCGCCTCGCCAACGATTCGCACCTTGATAGTCCGCAAGGTTTCTCCCGGTCGCGATACGATAGTCGGGCAGGCGGGCGCTCAGCCCGGCGATGCTGTTCATCCAGTCCTCGTTATACTGGATGATATTGTGCCAGTGGCCATTGTCGTTGCCGTACATCGGCCAGCCGGAAGTCATGGCCTGGAAGTTAAGCAGCAGGGGCTCGTCGACCAGGTGCTGCCCGGGCGCCGTGCCCGCGCCTTCGTAGACATAGTTTGTAACCTGCCGGGTGCTCGGGTTATAGGTCGGATTCGGCGTTTTCGCCGAGCCGAACCAACGGCGATCGGGGCTCAGGTTCTGCCCGTCAATGCTCTTGTTGTTCAGCAGGTAGAAATTCCATTTCTGGTGACCACCGACAGCGGTCGTCCCGTTGCGCAAGCGGGGAAAAACGTAGGTCGCGGTGTTTGGAGCACCTTCCTCGCCGACCACGCGGTTATCGTAATTCACCCAACCGGAGTTGCGCACGGTGAACTGCAAGGTCTTCCCCCCGATGTTGGGCGGCGGCGGGACATCGAGGGTGGTTTTCAGAGTGCGCGCCGTGCCATCCCAGTCGGGTAGGGCATCCCTGAGCGCCCGGGAGTTTTTGACGTCTCTCCAGATATCCAAGGCATCGTGGAAGTTCGCGGGATTGGACGTCCCGGACGCGGGGTTGTAACAATAATTTCCGATGAAACCGATCTTAGGAATCGCCCCGACGCCGGCTGGTGCCGCCACCGCGTACGGTTTGCTGTCTACCCTTCTGGCGGGCATGAAGCCCCATGTCCAGAGGCGCGCGTCGACGGCGTCGAACGGCCGTTCCTCCATCTGCGAACTGATATCGCTCCCGCGGCGATGGCGGACGTTATAGAACGGGGTCATCTTGTAGACCGCGGTGGCGCCGAGGTCGTAGCCGAAATCGGTCGTCGTGATGGTGGTGTTGTCGGCGCGGTTGGACTGGTAGTCCCCGCCCATGTATTTCGTACTGATGGTCTTGACCTCGCCTGGCGCGAGGCGGAATTTCTGCCCGGGGTTCACCAGCCGGAAGGAGAACGAGCGGTTCTCGTAAGCCCCGTCGCCCAAGGCGATCTCGCCGATTGTCAGGGTGCGACTCACTTGGTAGCCTAGCCACGGCCCGGTGGCGGCAGGCAGCAGGGGCTCCGAACCCGTATGGGGATTACTCGGGCGTACCGGGTCGAAGTATTGCAATTCCGTGCTATTGAAAACCCAATCCTTGAGCTGGACATCGACGATGTAGGGCAGGGAGTCTCCGTTGGTCACCATGGCGATACCTTCGAACTCGATCGCGACATCGTAGGGATTGTGCACCATGACGACGGGGTCGATGGTCAGGCCGATGGTGCCATGCGGGTCGCCCGTGGTCTGACCCGAAAACACGCCGGAAAACACCATCGAGAAGCGGACAATCGACGGCATCAAACTCATCGAGGTGGGCCAGGTGCGCGTGGTCAGCTCGACGCTTTTCTTGCCGTCGGCGAGTTCGAAATAAGCATCGTCGACCGTCCGGGCCGGGTTGGCCAAGCCCATGCGATCGAAGTTGGTGATGATGTCCCCCGCGATGGAGGTGCCCCCCCCGCCGGCTTGATTGTTGAAGGCATGCCGAAGGATCTCGGGATAGCGTAGGCGCTGCTCGCCTTGGAAACTCGGCGAGGCGGTCGGGGCGGTGAAGTTGTTGCGGTAAAAATAACGGTTGGCGGGCGGGCTGCCGCCGGCGGCGTAAAACCCGTCCGGCCTGGGGGCGTAATCGTAAGGCGCGGTCCCTGCGCCCGATGCGTTGCGCCCTCGCTGCATCGGGGAGTTGCGGTTGCCCGAAGCAAAGGTCAACGGTTCGACCCCGCGGGCGACCACGGCGTCGTCCGCGGCGGCCGATTGGCCACGGAGCGCGCCCGAGGACTGGCCGGCTTGCTCGACCTCGCGTTTATACATCCGGTAATAATTGCGGTAGAGATCCCACGTCGGGCCGCGGATGATGCGCCCGGTGAGGTTTTCCGGGTGGGTGGCAAGAAGCTCCGCCCAAGGTAGGACATTGCGATGCTCCAGAAGGTTAGGAGGGGCAGGGGGTAAGTCGGTCCTCCAAGTGGTCTGGGTCGCGCCGGGGCTACGTTCGGTGTTGGCCGCAATCCGCACCCCGTCGTGGTTGTGTCCGTAAAAAGCCGAGCGCAGCGGCGCCTCATAGACGAAGCCGAGGCGTTCGGGCGTTTCCCCGCCGTTGCGGGTCTTGAGGTCGGTGTAGGATGAGCCCAGCAGGTTCCTCAGGGAGCGCGGCGCCCATTCGGAGGCCCGGGGCGAAGCGAGCAGCAATTGATTGTCGGAGCCGAGCTTGTCGGCGAGGTTCGGGCGGTTGTAATCGAGGTCCACCGCGAAGCCGGCGGTGCCCAGTCCGGCCGTGGTGATGGCCGCGTTAGGCGAACCGTGGAAGAGCGACTGCTTGCTTTCCCTCAGCTTGATGACGCTCGAGCTTGGCGCCGGAAACTGGATCGCCGTGTCTTTTTGCCCGGGATAGAGCTCGATGCCGCGGTACATCGCATAGGGCAGTTCGAAGGCAGTCGAGAGGTCGATCTTCACGCCGCCACTATAGGTGTCGGTCAGCGTCGAGTAGGAATAAGTGGTGATGTCGTGCCAGAGGAGTTTGGCGGCGTCGTTCATCGCATTGCCGGCCGAGACGCCTCCTTGTCTGACCGCCCAGGCGGAAAGGCCCGAGATGCCGACAGCCTTGGAGAGTTGGTAGGCTTGCGGATTGCCGGCCGCGTCGGTGAGGTCCTTCGCCCGCCAGACGTCAAAATTGAAGCCGGCCGGCAGTTGGCCCTTTGAATTCACGCCCTCTTTGATTGTTTCGCCGGAGCCCCCGATGACGCCGATGGAGTTGCGCTGATTGGCGGAGCCGGCGAAGCCCTTGTCCCAATTTTCGGTGGAGAGCCACGAACCGCCACTGGTCGCGGCGTAGTAGTCCGGCAGGTTGACCTTGGCCTTCACGCCTTCGTCTCCGATCCAGAACGCGTAGCGCCCGTTGGCGCCCAGCGACTTGGTGTCGCTGAAGGCGGGGCCGGGCAGCGGCTGCGGGCGCGCGTCGACCGCGCCCATGTAATTGCGCTGCAGCGCGGTCAGTCCGGCGGGCAGGTTGACCGAACCGTAGGAGACGAGCGGCACGATTTCCGAAGGAACGGTACTGATCGGGTTGGCAAGATCGTCGATGTAGGCTTGGGCTTCCAGGGCTTTCGTCGCCACCTCCACGCGGCGGCGACTGGTGCGCGCCGTGGCGTCATCATCCGACTCAAAATAGCTCCGATTCGGAACGTAGTTCGGCAGCGTGCCGGAGAGTTCGGGCGAGGCATTGACGTCGAACGGTGAGGCCAACCAGCCCAGGAAGAGACGCGAGTCGGCGGGATTGGTGACATCCCAGTCGCGGACGCGCGTGGCGTCCGCACCGCCCGTCGCCCACACGCCGGTGAGGTAGCGCTTCTGGTGTGAAATTTTACCACTTTTCGGAGCGTTATTGTTGGCGCGATTCGGGAGGTCGCGGATCGGGTCGATAGTGGCGGCGTCATTGTTGCCGACGGCTTTATCATTATCGGCATACATGTCCGCACGCATGGTCACGCGCTGGTCAGGGCCGGCGAGCTGCTGCAGCTGGCCGATGGCAATACGGGCGGAGGCCAAGGCGTTAAAGCGGGCGCGGAGGTACCCGGCGTGGCTCTGGGCCAAGCGGCTCTCGACCTGCAGGAAGGAGGCAAGGACGATCACCATCATCACCATGGCTGCCATGATGGTAAGCGACAGAACGAGGGAGAAACCTGAGCGTTTAAGTCTCATAGTAAATTGGGGTGATTCACGGTAAACCACCCTAGGGGAAAGTCAAAGGATTGGTTATTCGCATATGTTCCAAAAGACTGAATAAAGTCATTTAAAGTCATTTAAAACGCATTAAAACTCATAAAACTGGCGTTTAAAGAGCGGGCTTGCGACCCTGTGGGGTTTAAGGACGCTCATGGGGTGCAAACCCTACTCCAAGGTGCCGGCATTTTCATCTGGCCGCTCGCAGTCTGCTCTCTTCTCGCGGTCTTCCTGATCGTGGAACGCGCCCTGGCTCTTCGTGTCTCCCGCGTGGCCCCGGACTCCGTTCTCAAGTCGGTCTTGAACGGCAACCTCGACCAGGTCGGCCCAGCCGACGGCGAGTCCGTCGCGGGCCGTCTGGTGCAACGCTGGAAGGATGGCACCTCCGGCGAAGTGCTCAAGGCGTGGACGCGCAACGAACTGATTCGTCTCCACCGCGGCCTGCACCTCCTCGACAGTATCGTCGCCGCCGCACCGCTCCTCGGCCTGCTCGGTACGGTCACCGGCCTCGCGACGCTTTTCCCCGAACAAGGCCTGCCTGACTCCCAGACGCTCACCCGCGGCGTGGGCCTCGCGCTGAGCACGACGATGATCGGCCTCTGCATCGCGATTCCCGCGCTCATCGCCGCCAACTGGCTGGGTCGCCGCCTTGAGATCCTTTCTTCCCGCCTCGACGTGCTCGTCGAGGCGCTGGAAGGCCGCCGTCGATGAGCCTCGTCGTCGCCCGCCGCCGTCGCGCCGACATCAACGTGGTGCCGCTCATCGACGTGATGGTGGTGCTGGTTTTCTTCCTGCTCATCAGCAGTCGACTCGACCAATCCAGCACGATGGCCATCATTCCGCCGACGGCATCCGCTGGCTCCGAAGGCACGCCGGCCACGACGCTCGTCGTCGGCGTCGACCGCGACGGTAAGCTCTACCTCGAAGGTAAGGAAATCGCTTCCGCCGCGCTCGCCAAGGCTCTCGTCGACCACGCGCTGAAGTCGCCGCGTACGGAAGT
>CAMDQP010000048.1 GCA_945906115.1 Opitutus sp. GAS368 | reverse complement strand
TGCCTCTGGTGTTCCGGTTGTCACGTCCGTGGCACCGCCGGGTAGCTAAGCATGGAACGGATAAGCGCTGAAAGCATCTAAGCGCCAAGCCTTTCCCAAGATAAGATCTCCCTATAGAACCCAGGTAGACCACCTGGTTGATAGGTCGCCGGTGTAAGCGTAGCGATACGTTGAGCCTAGCGATACTAATGTTCGATTGATCTGCAATTGGCTTCTTAGCCGTATCAAGTACGTCTAGGCCGATAGCATTACGGAATAGTAATTTTAATATGCGCAAACTGTTTATCTTTCCCTATGACGGCAGCTCGCCACCTGGCGAAAACCATCTCATGATCACCCATCAGAGAGCTGCCCGAGGATACATTCTGGTGATCATGGGCGCATGGAAACACTCGTTCCCTTCCCGAACACGATAGTTAAGCATGTAGCCGCCGATGGTAGTGCACCCCCGCTGGTGTGCGAGAGTAGGTCATCGCCAGGTTTACGGACCCCGGTCTCCGCGAGGAGATCGGGGTCCCCTCATTTAAGCGGTTCGCCAGCCGGCCGGAGTATCCCTCCTGCCGGCTGGTTCGCTATGTCCAGTCCCGCCAGCTACCGGGCTAGGCTCCGCTCCCTGCCCGGAGCCGGACGTGTTGCGTACCAATCTCCAGGCTGACCCCTCCGACCCGCCCAGCCGTGCGGCGCTCCCCGACGCTTAGCCCCGCCCAGCCAGCTCGCCCAGGGTCTGCTGGGAGGCGGCTGTCGCCATGAGGCTGACCTCAATGGCGGCCAGTTCCTTGGCGGCAGGATCCGACGTGAGGTCCGGCTCGCCGGCCGTTCCGGCTGAATGGGTGTCCACAACGGCCCAGAGTTCTCCGACGGTCATGGGCTCCAGCGGCCGTGCTGGCTTATGGCCACCGGTCCGTGATTCGGCCGCGAGGAGATTGGCGTCGCGCAGCATCTGGAGGCAGCCTTCTGCCACGGTGGCGGGCACACGTGCGCGCAGGGCGATGTCGTCGGCGGTGGGCCCATCCCGGCCAGCCCGGTAGCGCCGCAAGGTCTCGGAGATGCAGACGAAGGCGAGCGTGCGGCGGGCCCGATGGCTCAGCCCCTCCCACGCCTTGTGACGAGCGAGCGCGTGGCGATTCTGGTAAGCGTAGGCTATCTGGCCGCCAATCATTACGAAGAGCCAGGTGAGGTAGGTGCCGAACATTAGCACCAGGACGATACTCAGCTCTCCGTAGAGGCTCTGGAATTGGGTGACCTTGCCGACGTAGAGCGAGGCGAGGCGATGATTGATCACCACGAGCAGGGCGATCGCGAGTCCGCCGATGAAGGCGGAACTCCAGCGCACGCGCACGTTTGGCATCATCCGATTGAACGCGGCGAAGGCGAGCGTGAGCAGCGCGATTGAGACGAGGAGTGGCCCGCTGCCGCTAAAGAAATTGATCATGGTACCGCCGCCCGGCACACGCTGCAGCCACGTGCTCAGCCAGGTGGTGCCCTCACCGATCGAAGCCGCGATGGACGCGGCCGAAAGCATCGTCAGCGTCGACGCGCCGACGAGGAAGAAGAGGACAAGGAAGAGCAGGTAGTTCGCGAAACGATCACGCCAGCTTCGTCCGAAACGTACACCCCAGATACCGTTCAACGCATCCTCGACGCGACTCAGCATGAGTACGGCGAAGCCGAGGATGAGCACCAACCCGATCACACCGGCCTCGCCACTCGCCGCGTTGGCGAGCAACCGATCGACGAGTCCGTCGAGATCTTTGTTGATCTCGCGCAGGGTCACGACCTGGCCGGACTTGCCCGCCTGCGCAACGACCTGCGGCGCGATGTATTCAACCGCGGCGACAATCGCGCGCTTCGCTGGATTGTCTGCCTGCGCGCCAGCGCGCGAGAGGATGAAGCCCGACACCGTGAGCGCGAGGGCGAGGAGCGGCCCCAGCGACATCAGCGTATAATAGGTGAGTGCCGCGGACTGCTGCGGCAGGCGATTGTCGAAGACGCCGTACCAGGTCGTGGCGATCACTCGCCAGCTGGCCTTGAGGCCACCGCGCCATCCGCGCTGAGCCAGCGCTTCCGGCGTCCAGCTGGCGGCGAAGAAGCCGGGGCTGCGTGGATCGCTCGGTGATTCAGCGGAGGGGCCCGTGTTCATGGGACGAAAGTGGGGGAGGGGGGCGTACTCCGCAATCCCCGCCCTCCGCTGGCCTAGTGAACACCGTGAGCAATACCAACAAGTGACGTTTGCCGAGCCGTCTCGCCCCCTGTTTTATTGGGGGATTCACCCTAACCGTGCCTCCTTCTCAAATTTTCGTTAAAAACCCCAATTGTGAATAAAGTTTTTTACCTAAGTAGCGAAATGTCAGTACCTTGCGTTAAATCACTACACCTAGTGGTGAAATAAATTTGCAGCCCCTACATCTAGTATTTTACTTCCCGACATACCAATCACCTAGCGGCCTTACCGGCCTCTAACTAAGCCCTTTACCCCACTCTCCATCCATGGAAACCATCACCATCAAAGTAGGTCAAAAAACCTTCGTCCTCGATAAGACCAAAGCCGAGGAAGCCTTCGCGAACAAGCGCGTCATCAACGGTCGCGAGACCATGTTCTTCAACATCCTCCCGCTGAAGTACCAGTGGGCGTACGATCTCTACAAGACGATGAAGAACAACCATTGGGAGCCCGAGGATATCCCGATGCAGAAGGACTGCGAACAGTGGCGCGACCAGACTGGGCAGATCAGCGAGATCGACCGGTGGATCGTCAAGATGGCCATCGGCTATTTCTCCGCCGCCGAAGGCATCGTCGGCGACAACATCATTCACGTCGTCCGCGAAGTCGTCACCGCTCCCGAGCTCAAGCTCGTCCTGGGCCGTCACGCGCACGAAGAGAACATCCACGCCGACTCGCTCGTCTACATGATTTCCTCCCTCGGCATCAACCCGCACGAGTGTGAGGCGATGTTCGAGGACATCCCGACGATCGCCAACAAGGCCGCCTTCGTCGTCAACAATTCCCGCGCGCTGCGCCGCAAACTCGACCTCACCAAGCTCGAAGACAAGCAGGCCCTCGCCCACAATATCTTCCTGTTCGGTCAGTGCATGGAAGGCACGCAGTTCTACGGGCTCTTCGGCATGGTGCTCTCCCTCGCTCGCCAAAACAAGTTCCCGGGCATCGGCCAGATGTTCCGCTACACCCTGCGCGACGAATCCAACCACATCGACCTCTTCCGCAACCTCCTCGCCGAGCTGGTGAAGGAGAACCCCGACGTCTGGACGCCCGCCTTCAAGGAAGAACTCCGCCAGCTCATGGCCACCGCCGTGACGCTCGAGAAGGAGTTCATCCGCGATTGCCTGCCGGTCAACGGTCTCGGCCTCTCCTCCAAGGAGTTCGAGCAGTACATCGACTTCATTGCTGACCGTCGCCTGCGCAATTGCGGCCTCGATCCGCTCGGCGCCGAGACGACCAATCCTTTCCCTTGGCTTTCCGAGATGATGGACCTCAAGAAGGAGCAGAACTTCTTCGAAGGCCGCGTCACCGAATACCAGAAGCAGGGCGCCCTTGGCACCGTCAACGACGACGAACTTTGATCGCCCTCTGGTCAAATTCAGGCGTTACCCCCTCGGCGCCTGACTTGGCACGTTTTCTGTTCTTACTTAACCACTCTCCTTTCACAAAAAATCCTGCGCCGGCCACCGCCGACGCATCCCCCGCTCCGTCTCTTCCTTTCCGTCTCCCTCCCTTTCTCCTCCCACTCTCTTCAATATGAAATCCGAACTCCCTTTCTTCCGCGAAGATATCGCCCTCAAAAACGCCGTCCGCTCCCCGTCCGGCGCCAAGCCCCGCTTCAACTGGCGTGAGTCGCTGCCCGCCGTCACCGGTGGCGCCGCCGCCGGCCTCGACGCCGCGCAGATCGCCGATATCGTCGGCGCCGCGCTCACTGACCTCCTCATCTCCCGCCAGGATCAGGACATCTTTACCGAGTCCAATCGCCAGTTCGTCGCCGCCGTCGCCAGCGACGTCGTGCGCGTCCTCTCCCAGTCCGGCGTCCAGGTCGGCGAAGGGCTGATCCTTCAGGCCATCGAAGACGCCCTCGTGCGCTATAACCGCCACGACGTCGCCAAGAGCCTCCTCTTCTCCCGCGGCAGCCTCGAGTCCGCCTCCGTGGGCCCCGTCTCCGTCACGACCCGCCTGATGCGCCGTAACGGCCAGGTGGTGCCGTGGATCCCCAGCAAGATTAGCAAAGCCGTCACCATGGCCTTCCTCTCGCTCGAGCAGGATCCCGCCCCCTCGGAGCGTGTCGCCTCCGGCGTCACCCGCCGTATCGCTGACCTCGGCCAGACCATTATTGGCATCGAGGAGGTCCAGGACCTCGTCCAGGAAGAGCTGATGCGTCAGGGCCACTACAAGGTCGCCCAGAATTACATCCTCTATCGCGCCACCCGCGCCCGCGAGCGCGAGATCCTCGCCGCCCAGCCGGCCATCGTCGACGACCGTCAGGAGTCGATGATTCTCGTTAAGAACGCCGACGGCACCACCTACCTCTGGAACGGCGACGAGCTGCGCAAGCGTATCGCTTTCGCTGCCGCCGGCCTCGAGCTCGTCCGCACCCCTGAGCAGATCGAATCCGAACTTCGCCGCGGGCTCTTTAACGAGATCACCGAAGCCGACCTCCGCAAGACGATCGAGCTCAACGCCAAGAGCCTCGTCGAAGTCGACGCCGACTTCGCCAAGTTCGCCGCCCGCATCTGCCTCTCCTACATCTACGAGGAAGTCCTCGGCTGGAGCATCACCCGCGACGGCGTGTCCCAACTCAAGGAATTCCACCGCGCGCAGTTCGCCGCCTACATCGACCGCGGTATCGCGATCGGCCGCCTCTCGCCCGACCTCCGTAAGTACAACCTCGCCAAGCTCGCCGACGCCCTCGACCCGATGGCGGACCTCGACTTCGAACTCCTCGGCGTGCAGACGATGTACGACCGTTACCTCATCATCGACAAGACGGTGAAGCCGGCTCGCCGCCTCGAGACGCCTCAGTTCTTCTGGATGCGCGTCGCGATGGGCCTCTTCCTTCGCGAAGAAAAGAGCCGCGAGGATTGGGTCATCCGCCTGCACGCTCTCTACAAGTCCCGCCGCTTCTGCAGCTCGACCCCGACGCTCTTCAACTCGGGCACGCTCCACAGCCAGCTCTCGTCCTGCTACCTTTACCAGGTCAACGACACGATCGAGTCCATCATGATCCGCGGTATCGCGGAGAACGCCTTCCTCTCCAAGTGGGCCGGTGGCCTCGGCGGCTCCTGGACCTCCGTCCGCGGCACGGGCTCCTACATCAAGGGCACCAATGGCGAATCTCAGGGCATCATCCCGTTCCTCAAGCTGCACAACGACCAGCTCGTCGCCGTCAACCAGGGCGGCAAGCGCCGTGGCTCCGGCTGCGCCTACCTCGAGACCTGGCACAACGACATCGAGGACTTCCTCGAGCTCCGTAAGAACACGGGTGACGACCGTCGCCGCACGCACGACATGAACACGGCGAACTGGATCCCTGACCTGTTCATGAAGCGTCTCAAGAACCGCCAGAACTGGACGCTCTTCCTTTCCAACGAGGCTCCCGACCTACACGAGACCTTCGGCGCCGATTTCGAGAAGCGCTACGTCGCTTACGAGGCCCGCGCTAAGAAGGGCGAGATCTTCGGTAAGGAGATGCCCGCCATCGAGCTCTGGAAGAAGATGCTCGGGATGATCTTCGAGACCGGCCACCCGTGGATTACCTTCAAGGACCCCTGCAACATCCGCTCCCCGCAGGATCACGTGGGCGTCATTCACTCGTCGAACCTCTGCACGGAGATCACGCTCAACACGAGCGCCGAGGAAACCGCCGTCTGTAACCTGGGCTCCGTCGTCCTCGACTCGCACCTCAAGGCCGATGGCAGCATCGACCATGCGATGCTCCGTGAGACCGTGACGGTCGCGGTTCGCGCCCTCGACAACGTCATCGATATCAACTTCTACCCGACCAAGGCCGCGGAGGTCTCCAACCTCCGCCATCGCCCGGTCGGCATGGGCGTCATGGGACTCCAGGACTGCCTCTACCGCCGCGACATCTCCTTCGCCTCTGACGCCGCCGTCGAGTTCAACGACGAGATCATGGAAGCCGTGGCCTACTACGCCTACGAGACCTCCTCCGATCTCGCCGCCGAACGCGGTACCTACAGCACTTACAAGGGCTCCAAGTGGGACCGCGGCCTGCTCCCGCAGGACACCGTCGACCTGCTCGAGCAGGAACGCGGCGAACCAATCGAGGTCAAACGCGGCGGACTCATGGACTGGGCTCCGGTCCGCGCCAAGATCGCCAAGCATGGCATGCGCAACTCCAACGTCCTCGCCATCGCCCCGACCGCCACGATCTCCAACATCGTCGGCAGCTCGCCTTGCATCGAGCCGACCTACAAGAACCTCTTCGTGAAGAGCAACCTCTCTGGCGAGTTCACGGAACTCAACGGCTACCTGGTGCGCGACCTCAAGAAGCTCGGGCTCTGGAGCCAGGAGATGATGCAGCAGGTCAAGTACTTCGACGGCGAACTCAAGGACATCCCAGAAATCCCGCAGGTAATTAAGGACAAGTACCTCACGGCCTTCACCATCGAGAACAAGTGGCTCATCGACGCCGCCGCCCGCCGCCAGAAGTGGATCGACCAGGCCCAGTCGCTGAACCTCTTCCTCCCGACCCCAGACCTGAAGATGCTCTCGCACATGTACCAGTACGCGTGGCGCACCGGTCTCAAGACCACCTACTACCTCCGTACCCTCGGTGCTTCCAACATCGAGAAGGCCACGGTCGAGAAGGCTCCCACGCCCGCTAAGGCCGAAAAGCCAACCTACACCGAAGCCGAGAAGATCGCCTGCTCCATCGAGGCCATGCGAAACGGTGGACCCTGCGAGTCCTGCCAGTAAGCGTAACCGGAGTATAGAGTTCCGAGTATCGAGTATAGCTGGGTTGAAAAGGGCGTCCGCAAGGACGCCCTTCTTGTTGGGGTAGGGGCAGCACCGCGTGCTGCCCTAGTTACTCGTTCTGTCTTGATGCAAGGGAGACCGGAAACCGGATAGGATGCTGCGGTCATATGGCTCAAGCCAATCACCCGGTCTCCGGTTTCCCTTTGAGTGTCCTTTTTCTTTTCCTCCTGTCCTCTTTTCCTCTGGCCCTCTATCTTTCCCCCATGTCCGACATCGCCACTTCCGCCGGCAAGGTCCGCGTGCTGTCCCGCGAAGACTCCTTCGCCGAGCTCGCCCGCCGCATCAACGACCTCGCCGCCCGTGGCCCCGCCTCCGTCGGCCTCAGCGGCGGTTCCACGCCCAAGGCGTTCTATGCCTGGGTGGTCCGTACCGGCGCGCTCACGGCCGAAGCCGTCGCCCGGATCGACTGGCACGTGAGCGACGAGCGTTGCGTCCTGCTGTCCTCCGACGATTCGAATTTCGGCCACGCAATCCGCGGCATGCTCGACGCGCTCGGCGTCCCCGCTGCCCGCCGTTTCCCATGGCCGATCGAACTCCCCCCGGTCGAAGCCGCGGCCGCCTATGAGGTCGCCTGGGCCCAGCGTTCGCCCTCCAAGGCCTTCGACCTCTGCGTCCTCGGCCTCGGCGACGACAGTCATATCGCCTCCCTCTGGCCGCAATGCCCGCTGATCGGCCAGCAGACCGGCCCCCGCTTCACCGCCACGGAATGGCCGGGCCGTGGCTGGCGCCTGACCATCACCGAAGCCGGTCTGGCTCAGTGCGCCGCTATTGTGGTGCTTGTCGGGGGCGCCGGCAAAGCCGCCGCCCTGCGTGAGATTGCCTGCGGAGAATTCGCGCCCCAGCTGCACCCGGGGCAGGTGCTGCGTGCGCACGTGTCCCGCGTCACCTGGCTCGCCGATCAAGAGGCCGCCGCCGGCCTCTGAGTCATCAAGCGCCGACCGTCTTCACGACTTCGCTCTTCGGCTCGGCCGGCTTGGGCGTGTCGTCGCCGGTTTTTTTCGCCCCGTCTGGCAGATCTCCCGCGGCCTTGGCCTTGAGGCTGGCGACTGTCTCGTGGCCCATGACGTGCTGGA
>CAMDQP010000047.1 GCA_945906115.1 Opitutus sp. GAS368 | reverse complement strand
AGGTAGTCACCGTAGTTACCTTCGTGCCACACCACCGTGCTGTTGTCTTCGAAGGCGAGAATGTGCGTGGCCACGCGGTCGAGGAACCAGCGGTCGTGCGTCACGATGACTGCGCAGCCGGCAAAACCCTCGAGGGCGTCCTCCAGCGCACGGATTGTGTTTACGTCGAGATCGTTGGTCGGCTCATCGAGGAGGAGTACGTTTGCGCCAGCCTTGATGAGGCGAGCGAGGTGAATGCGATTTCGTTCGCCGCCGGACATCACGCCGACCTTGCGTTGCTGCACGTCGCCCGTGAAGCCGAAGCGGGCCGCATAGGCGCGGGCCGGCACCATAATCTTGCCGAGGTGAACCATGTCCTGCCCGTCGGAAATCGCGGACCAGAGCGGCGCGTCCGCAGGGAGTGAATCACGGGACTGGTCGACGTAGGCGAGCTTGACCGAGTCGCCGACGGTGAGCGTACCCTTGTCGGGCTTCTCCGCCCCGGTGATCATGCGGAATAAGGTCGTCTTGCCGGCGCCATTGGGGCCAACCACGCCGACGATACCGCCGGCGGGCAACGTGAAATTGACTTCCTCCATTAGGATACGATCACCGTAGCCCTTGGAGAGACCGCGCGCCTCGATGACCGCGCCGCCGAGACGGGGGCCGGGCGGAATCCAGATCTCCGCCGTCTTCTCCTGGAGATTCTGGTCCTGCGTGAGCATCTGTTCGTAGGCGCGCAGACGGGCCTTATTCTTGGCCACGCGGGCCTTGGGCGAAGCGCCAGCCCACTCGCGTTCGCGTTCCATCGAGCGCGAACGGGCGGCGGACTGCTTCTCCTCCATCTCGAGACGCTGCTGCTTCTGTTGGAGCCACGAGGAGTAATTGCCCTTCCACGGGATGCCGCGGCCGCGGTCGAGCTCGAGGATCCAGCCTGCGACGTTGTCGAGGAAGTAGCGGTCGTGCGTGATCGCGATGACCGTACCTTTATAAGTCTGGAGGTGGCGCTCGAGCCAGGCGACCGTGTCAGCGTCGAGGTGGTTGGTCGGTTCGTCGAGCAGGAGGATGTCTGGCTCCATGAGCAGCAGGCGGCAGAGCGCCACGCGGCGTTTTTCGCCGCCGGACAGCGCGGAGACCACCGCCTCGCCCGGCGGGCAGCGCAGGGCTTCCATCGCCATCTCGATGCGGGCGTCGAGGTCCCAGCCGCCGCGCGTGTCGAGGATCGTCTGGATCTCGCCTTGGCGGGCCAGGATCTTCTCCTGCTCCTTGGCGTCGTCGGTCTCCGAGACCTTCACGAACGACTCGTCATACTCCTCAAGCAGGGCTTTCATCGGACCCGCCGCCTGCATCACGCATTCATGGACCGTGAGGTGTTCGTCGAGGCGCGGCTCTTGGGCGAGGTAGCCCAGCGTGTAGCCAGGCACCTGGCTGATCGCACCGTCGAATTCCTTGTCCTCGCCCGCCATGATTTTGAGCAGCGTAGACTTACCTGAACCGTTGAGGCCAAGGACTCCGATTTTGGCTCCATAATAGTAAGAGAGCGAAATATCACGGAAAACGGGTTTCTTTTCGAAGTACTTCGTGACCCCTGTCATCGTGAAGATTACTTTTTCGTCGGCCATGGGGGAAGGTTCGATGAAGACCCCCGGGGGGCAAGCGGAACCCTCCGGGCAGGTGGGCTTACCGCACTTGACATCCCCCCGGGGGTGCCCAAGGTAAGCGTCAGTTCACCTTTACCGAGGTGGGTCCTGCCGGACCCGCTTTTTTTGTCCCCAAATCATTTCACCGAAAACCCGTACCCACCACCATGAGCGTCGATATCAAACCCTTCCTCCAATATCTCGAAAAGGAGAAGAACATCAAAAAAGAAGAGGCCTGCGCCCTGATCGTGGAGGCCATCAAGTCCTCCGTCGAGAAGTCGGTCATGGCTGGACAGAACGTGGAGATCAACGCCGACCCCGTGTCCGGCAAGCTCGACGCCTTCGTCGTCCTCCGCGTGACCGACTCCGTGTCGGACCCCCTCCAAGAGATCAACCCGGTCGCCGCCGCCCTCATTGAGGCCGACGTCAAGGTCGGACAGGAAGTCCGCAAGCCCATCAACGTGGCGGACCTCGGCCGCATCGCCGCCAAGACCACCCAGCAGCTACTCAACCAGCGCTTCCGCAAAATCGAGAAGGACCAGGTCTTCCAGGAGTATAAGGACAAGGTCGGCGACATCGTCACCGGCACTGTCCGTCGTACCGAGCGCGGCAACGTCGTAATCGAACTCGGCACCGCCGAAGCCGTCCTCACCCATAAGGAACGCTGCCATGGCGACGAATTCCGCACCGGTGACCGCATCCGCTGCCTCCTCCTCGAGATCCGCGAAGACCCGCAGCGCGGCCGCGAGTTCGTGCTCTCTCGCGCCAACCCGGCGTTCGTGCGCCGCCTCCTCGAGCTCGAGGTCGCCGAAATCGCCGACAAGACTGTCACCATCGCCGCCATGGCCCGCGATCCGGGCTATCGCACCAAGATCGCCGTCGACTCCCGTGACCCCAAGGTCGACCCCGTCGGCGCCTGCGTTGGCGCCCGCGGCGCCCGCGTCCGCAACATCGTCAAGGAACTCGGCGGCGAGAAGATCGACATCATTCGCTACCATGCCGAGCCGCTCAAGTTGCTCGAAGAAGCCATCCGCCCGGCCAAGCCGCGCAACGTCCGCATCGACGAACGCACCCGCTCTATCCACTTCGAAGTGGATGAAGACGACATGCGCATCGCCATCGGCAGCAAGGGCCGCAACGCGCGCCTGACCTCCAAGCTCATGGGCTGGGGTCTCAACATCCAGAAGGCCACGCACGCCGCCGAAAGCTTCGAAGCCAAGGCCGGCGACGCCGCCGTCCGCATCGCCGAGCAGCTCGGCCTCCCCGCCGAGCTCATCGCGAAGTTCGTCGGCCTCGGCATCTCCAGCGTCGAAGCCCTCGAAGGCGCGACGGTAGAAGACTTCAAGGAAAGCGGCATCCCGGCCGAAGAGGTCGAAGCCGTCCTCGCCGCCTACGCTAAGGGCCGTCGTTCGTAATCCTTCCGCACCCCACTCCATCGCCACCCTTCGCCAGCGCACATGACCGAGAAGAAGAAAACCGAAGCCAAAAAGCCCGCGCCCACGCAGCGTTTCAGCGACGTGGCCAAGGAGCTCGGTGTCGAGGTCAAGGCGCTGATCGTCCTGGTCGACGAGTTCGTGGTCGCTCGGCCCGACTACAAGGACTACGTCTATACCGACGGCAAGAAGCCCGCGGCTTCGAGCAACTTCGGCAAAATCTACCGCGAAGACTTCCTGACCTTCGCCGCCGACAAACTCCCGAAGAAGGCCGAGCCGGTGCCTGAGCCCGTCGTCGAAGCCCCCAAGGCTCCGGAGCCGGCCAAGCCCGTCGCTCCTGTCGCCAAGCCTGGTACGCCGCCTCCGGTGAGCATGCCTCCGCGCCCGACCATCGCGCCGACGCCGCTTCCGGCTGCCCGCCCCCCAGGCGCTCCGATCATCCCTCGCCCGTCGATCGCCCCGACTCCGGCCAAGGCCGACCTGCCGCCAGTCGTCGTCAGCACCCCTCCCACTCTCCCCTCGCGCCCGACCAACGTCCCGCCGGTCGTCCGCCCGCCCATCGCGCCAGTCGTTAACCGTCCGGCCGCCACCGGCAACCAGGCAGCGCCCGGCAGCAGGGGTACCATCACCGTCCGTCCGCCTATCGTGGTGCGCGACTTCGCGATCGCGCTCAACCTGAAGCCCTTCCAGGTCATCGGTAACCTGATGGAATTGAACAAGGTCGTCAGCGTTTCCTCCGTCATCGAGGAAGCCGACGCCCGCAAGGTCGCCGAACGCCACGGTTACACGCTGGAAATCCGCCACCGCGGCGAAGGTGCCCAACCCGTCAAGAAGGTCGAAAAGCCTTCCGAAGACGATCCGGCGCTCATGACCTCACGCCCGCCCGTCGTCTGCGTGCTCGGCCACGTCGACCACGGCAAGACCACCCTCCTTGACTTCTTCCGCAAGACCAACGTCGTCTCAGGCGAAGCGGGTGGCATCACTCAGCACATCGGCGCCTACTCCGTTTCTTATCAGGGCGAGAAGCCTGAGTACAAGGGCAAGACCGTCACGTTCCTCGACACTCCTGGCCACGCCGCCTTCGCCAAGATGCGCGAGCGCGGAGCCTCTGTCACGGACGTCGCCGTGCTCGTCGTGGCGGCAGACGACGGCTTCATGCCGCAGACCGAAGAAGCCCTCAAGTTCGCTCAGAAGCATGCTAGCGCCATCGTGGCCGCGATCAATAAGGTCGACGCCAAGGGCGCCAACATCGACCGCGTGAAGCAGCAGATGCAGCAGCGCAACATCACCCCGGAAGATTGGGGTGGCGAAACCATCACCAGCCCGGTGTCGGCGCTCAAGGGCACTGGCATGACCGAGCTCCTCGAGTCGATCCTCCTCCAAGCTGAAGTCCTCGACCTTAAGGCTAACGCGAAGTGCCCTGCGCAGGGCGTCGTTATCGAATCCCAGATGGAGACCGGCCGCGGCCCTACCGCCACGGTCATCGTCCAGAAGGGCACGCTCAAGCCCGGCGACTCGTTCGTCTGCGGTGAGACCTGGTGCAAGGTGCGTGCGCTCATGGATGAACGCGGCAACCGCATGCCTTCCGCCACACCCGGCGCTCCGGCGCTCGTCCTCGGCTGGGATGCCGTCCCGGCCCCCGGCACCAAGTTCAAGACCGTCAAGACCGACCGCGAAGCCCGCGAGATTGCCGAAGAAGCCGCCCTCGCCGCCCGCAGGGCCGCCGAAGCGGTGCAGCAGGCCCCAAACAACGGCGCCCGCCCCGGCATGACGGACCTCGAGCGCCTCATGGCCGCCCTCGTCCAGGACAAGGAGAAGGTTCTCCGCGTCCTACTCAAGGCCGACGTCAAAGGCACCCTCGAAGCCCTCGAAGGCTGTCTCGTCGAAATCAAATCGAGCAAGGTGCGCCTCGAGATTGTCGGCGGCTCTGTCGGACCCGTCTCCCAGAGCGACGTCTCGCTCGCCGAGGCGGCCAAGGCCCTCATCGTCGCGTTTGATACCAAGCTCGAGAACGGCGTACAGCCGCAGCTCAAGCGCACCGCCGTCCGTCTCATCACCCATGACATCATCTACGAGCTGATCACGCTCGTGAAGGAAGCCATGACCGAGATGCTGGACCCCGAAGTTCGCGAAAACAAGCTCGGTGCCGCCGAAGTGCGCGCCGTCTTCCCTCTTGGCAAGGAGCACAAGGTCGCAGGTTGCATGGTCACCGAAGGCCTCATCCGCCGCGCCGCCAAGGCGCGCGTGGTGCGCGGCGGCAAGATCATCCACAACGGCCCGGTCGAGACCCTGCGTCGCTTCAAGGACGATGCCTCCGAGGTCAAGGCCGGCTTCGAGTGCGGCATCAAGCTCGGCGGCTACGACGAGTACCAGCCTGGCGACATCATCGAAGCCATCGAGATGCTGCAGACGCGTCCGTCGCTCTAAGCTTTATGTCCCAACGTCAGCTCCGGGTCGCCGAACTGGTCCAGCGCGAGGTCTCCACCGCGCTGCGCCAGGGCTGGCCCACGGAAGCCGCGCTGATCACCATCACCGTCGCCAGCGTCTCCCCCGACCTGCGCCAGTGCCGCGTGGGTTACGCCGTCTCGGGCGACGACGCCGTACGTAAGAAGGCCCGCGCGTTCTTGAAGCGAGTGCGCACTGAGCTCCGCTCGACCGTTGGCGGCATTCTGCAGATGAAGCATGCGCCGGACATCCTCTTCACCGAAGACGATATCACTGGCGGCGTGGCGCGCGTCCAAGCCCTCTTGGATGAGATGACCCGTAAGGATCGCACCACCAATCCTCCCAAGGCCGACTAAGCCGTCGGCGGGACGACTTCGGGAAAATCTTTCAGCGCTTCGCGGACCACGGCGGCGCGTCGGCGATCACGTCCGTCGCTGTCGAGTTCCTGGCCGGCACGCGCCTGCACGTGGGCGGGCTGGCCTTCGATCATCAGGCGATCGACGAGGTGGCGGCGTTCTTCCGGCAGGCAACCCATGTCGCAAGCCAGCCGAAGATGCGAAAGCATGTTCATCGCCTCAGAGCTCGTGAGGAGGCGCGCGGAGCGCAGCACGCCGAGCGAGCGAGCGAGGCGGTCGACAAACTTCTCGCCTTCTTCCTGCGCGAGCTTGCGGCGAGCGTTCCATTCCTGTTCGACCACGTTCCTGATCCAGCCGCCGAGGTGCTTGAGGATCGCCTCCTCGGAAAGCCCGAGGGTCTGCTGGTTGGAGATCTGGAAGACGTTACCTGCGGCCTCGGTGCCTTCGCCCAGCCAGCCGCGGACGGCGAGCCCATCCTGATTGAGGGCGCGCGAGACCTTGTCCATGTGACCGGCGAGGCAAAGGCCGGGCAGGTGCACCATCGCCGAAGCGCGCAGGCCCGTGCCGACATTAGTAGGACAGGCCGTGAGATAACCCAGCCGGTCCGAGAAGGCCAGTTTCAGCGTGCCGCCAAGGGCGTCGTCGAGCTGTTCGGCGATATGCCAAGTGCCACGGAGATGCCATCCCGCCTTCACGACCTGAATGCGCAGATGATCCTCTTCATTAACCATCACGGAGCAGGTCTGGTCGCGACTGATGACGGCCGCACCACTCTTACCAGCGGCGAGCTCTTTGGAGACGAGATGGCGTTCGACGAGCACGGCGCGGTCGCGGTCGCCGAGTTCACCCATGCGCAGCACGTGGCCACGACGGAACTTCGGAAGGGCGTCGAGAGCTTCGACGCATCGGTCGGCGATTTCCTTGCGTTGCGGCACCTTGGCCCAGCCCGGGAAAGGCATGCCTTCGAGATTACGGGCGAGGCGGATCCGCGTGCTGAGTACGACCGCCTGCTGCGCACCCAAGAGGTGCGTCAGTTCGTTTTCGGCGGCCAGGATGTCTTCAACGGAGGACATAGTCAGGAATGCGCGAGCTGTTGTTCGAGACCGGCGATCTCGTCGCGCAGGCGGGCAGCGGCTTCATAGTCTTCGCCGGTGATGGCTTTCTCCATCTCCACCCGGGCGTCGTCGAGGCGGCGGCGGAGCTGGCCGGCGGGCAAGGTCCCCGCGGGAGCGCGACCGACATGGGAAGCCTCGTGCTGCACCTTGAGGAGCAGGCCGCCCAGTGCGTCGCCAAACGTCTCCCAGCAATCCGGGCAGCCGAGCCGGCCGCGCTTGCGGAAATCGATGTCCGTGAAGCCGCACTTCGGACAAGTGAGCGTGGGAGCCGGGGATGCGATTGTCAGGGCGTCGGCGAGCTGGAAGACGGCCGGATCGGTTGCCCCACCCTTCTGGGCGCAGGCTTCGCAGAGATGTACCTTCGTGACATTACCATGGACGACCTGGGAGAGGTGGACCGTGGCGGCCTCCTCGCAGAGCGAACACTTGATGGGCTGGGACATCTACCTTCAGAGAATGGCAAGGGGGCCAATTGGCAAGGGCAAGCGGGGAGCGGGGTTTGACTTCATGGCCAGCGGTCACTTGATGGGAGGACGTCAGATGTCCTCCAAGCCCCGCATCGTCATCACCGGCCTCGGCCTCACCGCCCCCAACGGCAATTCGCTGGGCGAGTTCCGGGCCAACCTGCTCGCCGGCAAGGCCCGCATCGCCGAAATCGACGTACGCCATATGGGCAAGCACCCCGCCGGGGTGTGTGACTTCGATACCACCAAGTGGCAGAAGCGGAAGGAACTCCGTATTGGCACCCGCGTCGGGTCGATCTCCATTTTCTGTTCCCGTGAAGCGCTCGGCGACTCCGGCCTCGACTGGGACAAAGTCGATAAGTCTCGCGTCGGCGTCTACCTCGGCATCACCGAGCACGGGAACGTCGAGACCGAGAACGAGATTCATAACATCTCCCAGTTTGGCAACGACACCAAGTATTGGACGCACCATCACAACCCCCGCACCGTGGCGAATAACCCGGCCGGCGAGGTCACGATGAACATGGGCATCACCGGCCCGCATTACACCATCGGCGCCGCCTGCGCCGCGGGTAACGCTGGCCTCATCCAGGCCGCCCAGATGCTGCAGCTCGGCGAGGTCGACATCGCCTTCGCCGGCGGCGTCTCCGAATC
>CAMDQP010000046.1 GCA_945906115.1 Opitutus sp. GAS368 | reverse complement strand
AGTTCACCGAGACCGTGAAGGGACCAGAGGGCATGGAGGGCGGCGACATCCTTGGAGGACTTAGCGACGAGGTCGCGTAGGGCGGGCGCGAGGTCCTTCTTCTTGCCTTCGACGATGAGGCGCTGGGCGCGGAGGCGGCCGTATTGCGTACTGCCGGAGAGACCGGCGATAAGCTCTGCGGCGGAATCGCCCTGTGCCGCCTTGGCGACGGTGCCAGGCTTATCCCAGACGAGGCGGTAGATGCGGCCACGGGCGTGGTCGCGCAGGTCGTTCTCGTGCGCGCCGCCGACGCCGGTCTTGGCGTCATAGCCGCCGCGGCCGACGCTGGGGGTCGGGTTGTGCTGGATGATGAAGTTCTGCCAGTCGGCGAACCAGATGGCGCCATCCGGACCGACCTCGGCGAAGACCGGCGACATCCATTCATCCGAACTGGCGACGAGGCTGTAGGCATCCTTGGCCACATAGCCGGCGCCGTCAGGCTGCACGTCCATGAGACCGATAAGCTTCATCGTCGGCTCGCAGACCATCGCCATGCCCTGCAGGCGGGGCGGGAGCTGCGAGGAATAGATGAAAGTGGAGCCGGCGGCGGCGGTCCAGCCGCCCATCACGTCGACCTGACGGAAATTCGGGGTGATCGTGTGCGCCTTGTCGACGAGGTTGATGCGCTTGGCGGACATGCCGCGCGAACCTTTGGCCCAGGCCGTGGCCGGAATGCCGCCGAAGAAGATCGGCGCGTTATTAGCCGTGCCGCCGAAGGAGTCGCCGGCCGCGTTGGCGCCGTAGCCCCAGGTGTTATTGGAGAACTGGTGCAGGAACTCGAGTTTGGCGCCGTCAGCGGTAAAGCGGTAGCTGCCCATCGCGAAGTTCTTCTTTTCTCCCCCGACCTCGCCGGCGAAGCCGCTGTAGCCGACCGCGCCGCGAAGCCAGTTGTCATAGCCATAGGAAAGGCTGCTCGTCTGGGCGTGGGTATCGCGGATGCCCCAGCCGGTCAGGATGACCTGACGGACGTCGGCTTTGTCGTCACCATCGGTGTCCTTGAGGAAGACGAAGTTCGGTGCCTGCGACACGATCACGCCGCCGTTGGCGAAGACCAGGCTGGTCGGAATGTTGAGCTTGTCCGCGAAGACCGTGAACTTGTCGGCCTTACCGTCGCCGTCGGTGTCTTCGCAAATCTTGATACGGTCGTTGCCCTGCTGCTGGTCTTCCTTCACGCCGTGCGGGTAGTCGGAGGTTTCACAGACCCAGAGGCGACCGCGGGCATCCCAGGCGAACGCAATCGGCTTCGTGATGTCAGGCTCAGAGGCGAAGAGCACCAACTTCATGTCCGCCGGGACCTGCGTGCGCTCCATGCTGCCTTTGACCGAGAAAGGCTTCTGGAAGGTCAGCGGCTCGGGGCGCTTCTCATAGTTGGCCACGTTGATATTCTTCTCGCGGACTTCAGGTTCACGCAGCGCGAGGAACTTCTGCCAGGACGCCTTACGATCAGCGGAGAGCGCGGCTTCGAGCTGAGAACGGAAAGTAGCCGGAGTGGTGTCGGGCTTGATGACCAACGTCGGCAGAGACGAGTCGCCGGTCGCGGCCTTGACCACGAGGACGTCATAACGGGCGAGCGTCGCGGCGTCTGGCGCGGATCCGGTCGCATAGTCGAACCAGATGGCATCGCGGCCAAGCTCGGCCATCAGCGCATGAAGCGGACCGACCGCGGACTGCTCGTCGCCGCTGGCGTCCAGATACAAGACGCGGACCGGGCCATCGGAAGGGGCCGCGGAGGCCAGGACGGAAAGGCAGACCGAAAGAAAAGCGACGAAGGGGCGCATAGGGGTATGAGGAAAGACAAACGCTCCCCCGGAACATGGCAACCCGGAGGAGACAAGAAGTCTAGTGATTCAGCCTCTTCGGATGGGGCCGTTGTCGTAAAAATGAAAGGTGCCCCACCCCTGCGGCCAGGTGGGCTCAAAAAAACGGCGCCCAGATGGGCGCCGTTGTTCGAACGACTGTCAGCGACCTCAGTGGTCGTGGTGGTCGCCGCCAGCCGAAGGCTTGTTATCCTCCGGCATGTCGGTGATGAGGCACTCGGTCGTGAGCAGCAGGCCGGCCACGGAGGCGGCGTTGATGATCGCGGTGCGGGTGACCTTGGTCGGGTCGACGACGCCGGCCTTGATGAGGTCTTCGTACTGACCGGTGGCCACGTTGTAGCCTTCGGCACCCTTGTGCTTGAGCATCACTTCCTGGACGATGAGGGAACCTTCGACGCCGGCGTTGAAGCACAGCGTGCGGAGCGGCTCTTCGATCGCCTTACGGACGATCTGGGCGCCGATCTTCTCGTCACCGACGAGTGAGTTGATCACAGCGTCGATGGCCTTAACGGTGCGCAGGAGAGCGACACCACCGCCGGGGACGATGCCTTCTTCAACGGCCGCACGGGTGGCGTGCAGGGCGTCGTCGACGCGGTCCTTCTTCTCCTTGAGCTCGGTCTCGGTCGCGGCACCCACGTGGATGACGGCGACGCCGCCGGCCAGCTTGGCGAGGCGTTCCTGGAGCTTTTCCTTATCGTAATCAGAGGTGGTCTCTTCGATCTGGCGACGGATGAGCTTCACGCGGCCTTGGATGTCAGCGGACTTGCCGGCACCCTGGATGATCGTGGTGTTCTCCTTGTCGGCGACGATGCGCTTGGCGCGGCCGAGGTCGGCCACCTTGACGGATTCGAGTTTGATACCGAGGTCATCGGTGACGAAGCGACCACCGGTGAGGACGGCGATGTCTTCCATCATGGCCTTGCGGCGGTCGCCGAAGCCAGGAGCCTTGACGGCACAGACGTTGATCGTGCCGCGGAGGCGGTTGACGACGAGGGTGGCGAGGGCTTCGCCTTCGATTTCTTCAGCGATGATCAGGAGCGGCTTGCCGGTCTTGGCGACTTCCTGGAGGAGAGGCAGCAGGTCCTTCATGGCGCTGACCTTCTTTTCGTAGAGGAGGATGTAGGCGTCTTCGAGGATGGCCTCGAGCGTCTCGGCGTTGGTCGCGAAGTACGGGGAGAGGTAACCCTTGTCGAACTGCATGCCTTCGACGACGTCGAGGGTGGTCTCGATGGTCTTAGCTTCTTCGACGGTGATGGTGCCGTCCTTACCCACGCGGTCCATGGCTTCGGCGATGATATCACCGATGGACTCGTCCCAGTTGGCGGAGACGGTGGCGACCTGCTTGATTTCCTTGCGGTCCTTGACCTTCTTGGAGATCACGGCGAGTTCCTTGACGATGGCTTCGGTGGCCTTGTCGACGCCACGCTTGACGAAGATCGGGTTAGCACCGGCGGCGACGAAGCGGAGGCCTTCTTTGTAGATGGCTTCGGCCAGGACGGTCGCGGTGGTCGTGCCGTCGCCCGCCTTGTCGGCGGTCTTGGAGGCGACTTCGCGCACCATCTGGGCGCCCATGTTTTCGTAAGGATCGTCGAGTTCGATCTCCTTGGCGACGGTGACGCCGTCCTTGGTGACCTTCGGGGCGCCGAACTTCTTGTCGATCATCACATTGCGGCCCTTAGGACCGAGGGTGACTTTGACGGCGCGGGCGAGGATGGAGACGCCATTGAGCACCTTGCGGCGGGCGGCTTCGTCGAACAGAATTTGCTTCTTGGACATAGTGGTATGGTTGGAGAGTTAAGGGTGAAATTATTCGATGATGGCGAGGATCTCTTCTTCGCGGAGAAGGAGGTAGATCACTTCGTCGAGCTTCACTTCGGAGCCGGCGTACTTGCCGACGAGGACCTTGTCGCCGACCTTGACGTTGAAGGCGACCTTCTTGCCGTCCTTGTCGAGGGCGCCGGTGCCGAGGGCAATGACCTTGGCTTCCTGCGGCTTCTCCTTGGCGGAGTCAGGGATGATGATGCCTCCCTTGATTTCTTCAGCTTCTTCGATGCGCTGGAGGAGGACGCGGTCGCCGAGAGGCTTAACGCTTGGTTTGGTGTTTTTGGCCATGGTGGGGTTTTGGGTAGAGGGTGGTCGTTGGGGACGTATGCGACTTTGCAGAACAGATGCCAAAGCCGTTTTGCTGAGGTTAAGCAAACGATTTAGGGGTTTTTATCGGGTTGCGACTCCCCAAGACCCCCCAAGTGGGCCATTGTTCCCACTTTTACACGGGACACGGTGTCCCACCCCCTGAGACAGGGGTGATCGAGGGCCCTCGTGTCCTCGGAATCAAAGTTCCCCTGGCTGCTTACCTTCAGGTTCCTTGATCTGATCTCCCCAACCAAGGATACGGGCCTGGGCACCATGATGCTCAGCCTTGGTCTTATCACCGCGCTCCATCCAGATGCGGGACATCGAGGTGTGGATGTGGATGTCCTTTGGGCGAAGTGCGAGGGCTTGTTCGCCGGCCGCGAGGGCTTCGTCCAACTGACGCGAGGCGAAGTGCACCTCGGCCTTGGCCAGCCACGCCTCGAAGCAGGCCGGATCGGCCGCGACCGCCGCCTGCAGCTTCGACAACGCCGCCGCCTCATCACCCATGGCGAAATCGAAAGCAGCCTCATCCGCCAAGGCTAGGGCGCGCGCTGAGGGCGAAGAATCGGACATACGGACACCGTGCGTGGCGCCCGTGGCATCGCAAGCGCTCCTTTCACGCTTGGAAAGGGGCCGAGGGGGTCGCAACTTACCCGCATTATGGATCCTCGCTACGGAAAGCTCGCCGACGTGCTCTGCGGTTTCTCGACCCGTCTCAAGAAGGGGGAGAGCGTGCTCATCGACGCCCACGACGTGCCCGAAGACTTCGTCATCGCCCTCATCCGGGCCGCCCGCGAACGCGGCGCCACCCCGATGGTGAAGCTTAATAAGGCCCGCGTCGGCCGCGAGATGGTCAAGGGCGGCACCAAGGAACAGTTCAAGCTGGCTGCCGACCACGAGCTCGCCCGCATGAAGAAGATGCAGGCCTACATCGCCGTACGCGGTTCGGCCAATATCTTCGAAGGCAGCGACATCCCGGCCGCCCAGGCCAAGCTTAACGGTGAGCTGATGCGCCCAGTCCTCGACCACCGCGTCAACAAGACCAAGTGGGTCGTCCTCCGCTGGCCGACCTCGTCGATGGCCCAGCAGGCCAAGATGAGCACCGAAGCCTTCGCCGACTTCTACTTCCGCGTCTGCACGCTCGACTACTCGCGCATGGTCCCGGGCATGGAAGCCCTCAAACAGGCGATGATGAAGACCGACGAGGTCCACATCGTCGGCCAAGGCACCGACCTGAAGTTCAACATCAAGGGCATGAACGCCATCCCCTGCGGCGGTGAATATAACATCCCCGACGGCGAGGTCTTCACCGCGCCCATCAAGGACTCCGTCAACGGCGTCCTGCAGTACAACTGCGCGACCATCTACCAGGGCGTCTCGTTCGAGAATATCCGCCTCGTCTTCCGCAAAGGCAAGATCGTCGAGGCCACCGCAAACAACACCAAGCGCCTCAACGAGATCCTCGATACCGACGGTGGCGCGCGTTTCATCGGCGAATTCGCCATCGCCTTCAATCCGCACATCCTCAACCCGATGCAGGACATCCTGTTTGACGAGAAGATCGCGGGTTCCTTCCACTTCACGCCCGGCAAGTGCTACGAGACCACCGACAACGGCAACCATTCGTCCATCCACTGGGACATGGTCTGCATTCAGCGCCCCGAATACGGCGGCGGTGAGATTCGTTTCGACGGCCAAGTAATCCGTAAAGACGGCCTTTTCCTTCCCAAGCCCCTCCAAAAATTGAATCCCGCATACCTCCTCGGTAAGGCCAAATAATATGGCCCAACCCAAGAAACCCAAGAAGGCCCAGCCCAAGCGCCTCGGATCGCGCCCGCAGGCCCGCACGGCCAAGGCGCTGAAGCGTAAGAACAAGCCGGCGCCGCACGTGCCCTACGCGGCACGCCCAGCCAAGGCCCCGATCGAGGAACTTCGTCCGGATGAGATCGTCAAGACGCGCATCCCGAGCGAATTCGAACCCGCCCGCGCCGACAAGATCATCGCCATGCTCCTCGAAGGCGTCAGCCGCTCGCGCGTGCAGAAGGCCCTCGACCTCGGACTGGTGAAGGTCAACGGCCAGACGGCCGATTGCCGCACGGTGCTCAACCCTGGCGACGCCATCGAAGTCGCCCTCCCCTCCCCTGGCGAGCCCACCGCCCGTCCGGTCAAGATGTCCATCGAAGTCCTCTTCGAAGACGCGCACCTCATCGCCGTCAACAAGCCCGCCGGTCTCCTCACGCACCCGGTCCAAGGCTCCGATGAGGTCTCAATCGTCCACGGCCTCCTGCATTACACCAAGGGCAAGCTCGCCCCGGCCGGCGGCGCGCCCCGCCCCGGCGTCGTGCATCGCCTCGACCGCGAAACCTCCGGCGTCATCGTCCTCGCGAAGACCGACAAGGCCTACCACGCGCTCGTCGCGCAGTTCGCCGCTCGCACGGCCAAGAAGGAATACCTCGCGCTCGTCGACAAGGCCCCGCGCCTGCTCTCCGGCGTCATCAACGCCAACATCGATCGCCACCGCACCGTCCGCGTGCGCATGGCCGTCCGCGAAGACGGCCGCGAAGCCATCACCGACTGGCGCGTGGAAGAAAAATATGGCGTCGATGCCGCGCTCGTCCGGGCCTTCCCGCACACCGGTCGCACCCACCAGATTCGCGTGCACCTCGCGCACATCACCCACCCAATCCTGGGCGACCGCACTTACGGTAAGTTCGACGTCCCGACCTACACCGGTTGGCCGATGGCCCGCGTGATGCTCCACGCCCACAAACTTACGCTGACACACCCGCAGACCGGTAAGCCGCTCACCATCACCGTCGAGCCGCCCAAGGACTTCCTCGAACTCAAGGAATGGCTGGCCAAGAAGTTCGGTCGTAAACCCTACCTGTTGCCCGCGTAAGCGGCAACAGGAGGGGTAGGGCTAGGGTTAGGGCTAGGGATAGTTTGGGTTCACCCTTCCTAGCCCTAGCCCTGGCCCTATCCCTAATCAGAATCCCTTCTGGCCGGGCTTGGGCACCTTGGTCGGAGCCTTCCACTCGGCCGGCACGATCTTCGCAGCGGTCAACGGGTCGTTGTCGCCGTCGGCCTTCATCTCGGCAGCCAGCTTCGCCAGCATGGCCTTGATGCGCTCCGCCTGGGCGGGTTCGCCGGACAGGTCCTTGGTCTCGAACGGATCAGACTGCAGGTCGAAGAGCTGGGTACGGTCGACGTGCGGATAGCGGATGAGCTTCCAGCGTCCGTCGCTGAGGGCCTTCTGGATGCTCTTGTAACCGAACATCAGGAACGGGCGGGCGGGCTTGGACGGGTCCTTGAGGACAGCCGAGAACTCGCTACCTTGGGAATCCATCGGCGCCGTGACGCCACAGAGCGTACCCAGAGTCGGCATGACATCGAAAAGGTAGCACATCGCATCGCTGCGCTTGTCGGCGGCGATGCCAGGGCCGGCGATAATCAGTGGCACCCGCATGGAGTGCTCGTAGAGGTTCTGCTTACCGATGAGGCCGTGCGAACCGCGGGCCACACCAGAGTCGGCGGCGTAGACGATGATGGTATTGGCGGCGTAAGGCGACGCATCGACGGCGTCGAGTACACGACCCACCTGGACGTCCAGGAAACTCACGTAACGATAATACTCCGCCAGCATGGTCTTCACGTCAGCCTCGGGCCGCGGCCACTTCATCAGCTGTTCGTCACGGACCACCATCTCGCCGTTGTCGAACGGGTGCTGCGGCAGGAAGTTCGGCGGCAGCGGAATCGAGGCCGGCGCATAATCGATCGGAAACCCTTCCGGCACGATGTGCGGGTCATGCGGGCCGTCGAAGGCCAGATAGGAGAAGAAAGGCTTTTTGCCGTCCTGCGACTTCAGGAACGCCAGGATCTCATCGGTGGCCTCTTCGCAGAGGTGCTTCGGAGAGATCTTCGCCGGGGTCAGCTTACCCGTCGGCAGCATGTCGCTGGTCGGCGCCTTGAGCGGATTGGCCATGCCGCCCACGAAGAGCGCGCGGGCCTGCTGGAAGGACTTCGGGATCGAGGGCGGGCCGTTATGCCACTTACCGGCAGCGAAGGTCGCATAGCCGGCTGCGCCGAAAGCGTTAGGCCAGGTCTGATGCTTCAGCAGTCTCTCGTCGATCTG
>CAMDQP010000045.1 GCA_945906115.1 Opitutus sp. GAS368 | reverse complement strand
CTCTAAATCAAACCCGCCTCCCCGAAACTGAACCACCCTTTCCCTGCCGGATCGGCCTCCGGACGGCCGATGACCACATGGTCGAGCAATTCCACGCCCAACACCCTCCCGGCATCAGCCAATTGCCGGGTCACGGCCCGGTCCGCGGGACTCGGCGTCGGATCTCCGCTGGGGTGATTGTGCGCCACGATCGCCGCCGACGCGGCATGCTTCAACGCCTGCCGGAAGACCTCTCGCGGATGAAGGAGCGAACTCGTCGCGGTCCCTGAGCTGACCTCATGCAATGCGAGCAGCCGGTTGCGCCGGTTCAGGCAGAGGACCCAGCACTTCTCGACCGCGAGGCCGGCCGCGAACGGCTCGAGCCGCGCCCACACCTTAGCGGGCGCGTCGAGCTTCTCGCCGGGATCATGCGCGCGCTCACGGATTCTTCGCGCGAGTTCCATCGCGGCGGTGAGCTCGGCGGCTTTCGCTGGACCAAGCCCGTGGACGCGACCGAAATCATGGGTATCCCAAGTCGCCAACGCGGCCAGCGAACCGGACTCCGCGAGCAACGCCGAGGCGACGACCGGCGCTGGTGCGCCCTTGGTGCCGGTACCGATAAGGAGTTCAATGAGCTCAGCGTCGAGCAAGGCCCGCGGGCCAAGCCGCACCAGCCGCTCGCGCGGACGATCCTGGGAAATCATCCCGCAACGCTGACAAGGGCCAGCCGCCGCTCAAGCGGACCTACTACCCAGCGGTTCCACCCAGGCGACGGTAGTGGGCCAGCACTTTGCCGTAAGCCGGCGTCAGCGCTTCGCGTGATGCAACATTCAGGCCCAAGTCCTTGATCAAACCGTCGCGCAGGCCGTAGATCCAGGCGTGGACCTCGACCTTCTGGCCGCGAGCCCAGGCATCCTGCATGACGGTGGAGTGGCAGACATTAGCCGCCTGTTCGATGACGTTGAGTTCGCAGAGCGTGTCCAGCTTCGCGGGGCCGAGCACAGACTCGACGACGATGGCGTGCTTGTGGTGCACATCGCGCACGTGACGCAGCCAATTGTCGACGAGGCCTACATTGCGGCGCTCCAGCGAGGCCTGCACGCCACCGCAGCCGTAGTGTCCGCAGACGATGACGTGCTCAACCTTGAGGACATCCACCGCGTACTGCAGCACCGAGAGACAATTCAGGTCGGAGTGGACGACGACGTTGGCGACGTTGCGGTGCACGAAGAGCTCGCCGGGCAGCAGGCCGACAATCTCGTTGGCGGGGACGCGGCTATCGGAGCAGCCAATCCAGAGGTAGCGGGGATTCTGCTGCTTGGACAGGGTCTCGAAGAAAGCAGGGTCTCGGCGACGAACGCCCTCTGACCATGCACGATTTTGCCCGAACAGGTTTTCGATGGAAGACATCGAAGGCACTTTCATTGGGAAATGCCTTGGGCGAGCAAGCGAATAGGGTAATTTCCCTTTTTAGCCTGCCGCGCTGGGTGCTATCGGCGAAGCCTCCGAGACGCGCCACGGAGTGAAAACTGGGTGTTTGTCGACCTTTACGACATCCCAAGGCGGCCATCTTCACCTTCCGCCCTGTCGGGGGTTGAAACTCCGCCCGGCACGTGGTGTATTATCCATAACATGAAGACCAGTCTCCTCGCCCTGCTCGCCGCCGCCGCGCTCGCTTCGGCCGCCACCACGAAAGAAAAGCCCCCGACTTCCAGCACCGGTACCGTCGTGGTCGATAAACCGAAGGCCACGACCGACAAGAAGAAGACCAAGAAGGAAGTCCCGGCCGCAGCCGCGCTCGAAGAACCGGTCTCGCTCGTCGCCGACTCCGTCGATGCCGCCACGCAGATCGCGATGGAAGCCGCCAAGGTCGCCCTGGCCGAAGCCGCTAAGCTCGCCGCCATCGGCACCGATAAGGCCGCCTCCCCTTCCAACGCCAAGCTCGCCGAAGCTGCGGTCGTCGCTGGCGCCACCGCCGCCAAGGAACTGAAGAAGGCCAAGAAGGAATCCGATGCCGAGAAGACCGAGAAGCCGGAAGCGAAGAAGCCCGACGCCGAAGCGCCGAAGCCTGCCGCGAAGCCGACGGCCAAGAAGGCCGCCCAGGAAACCCCGGCGCAGTAAGCGCACTGTCCTCCGCACAGCCCCGGATGACGGGGCTTTTTTATGCCTAGCCGCGAAGGCTTTGAAACTTCCCCGGGCTTCCGCTGTATCATCCTTATCCCCATGCAGTCCTCCTTCCTCGCCCTCCTGCTCGCCGCCAGCCTCGCCGTGGCCGCCGAACCCGCCAAGGAAGCCCCGGCGACGCCTGAGCCGAAACCCTTCTTCGATCCGGCCGCCCCGGCCCCGACGGTCGATCCGACCCAGCCCGTGCCTGAACCTTCCCTCCCGACACCCGAAAAGAAGAAGCCAGTCGTGACTGAAAAAAAGAAGAAAGAGAAGAAGAAGTAAGCTGGCGCCAGGTAGGGACGTGCGCCCTCGCTCAAGCGTGTATCGAGGTAGGGACAGCACCACGTGCTGTCCTAAGCCGCCGCAAGGCGACACACATTAGGACGCGATAGTGATCACGTCCCTACCTCAAGAGAGCTGATGGACTCAAAGGGGAACCGGAAACCGGATGATTGGCTGGGGCATAAACTTTCAGGTCTCGGGTCTCGGCAGTCGGGTCCCAGGTTCGGGTGCTCAGGTACAGGTGCGGGTGCGGGGCTACCACTGCCTAAAATAAGCGCTCCCCCGATACTCTATACTCTCTTCAGATCTGGCCAACCGGCCCTCGATTCCCGTTCACTCGACCAGAATTTCGCGCGGGCTGGAACCATTCTCCGGACCGACGTAACCCTTATCGTGAAGGACATCCATAATGCGAGCGGCGCGGTTGTAGCCGAGCTTGAGGCGGCGCTGTAGCATCGAGACCGAAGCGCGGCGCGTCTCCTTGATGATGGCCCAGCTCTGGGCGACCAGTGGGTCTTCGCCTTCCTCCCCCTCTTCGCCACCCGTGCCGTCGGAGGCACCCTCCTCGATAGCCTTGATGACATCTTGGGCGAACTCAGGCTTGCCGTTCTTCTCCGCCAGGAACGCGACAATTGCGGCGACTTCCTGCTCGCCGACGAACGCACCCTGCACGCGGTTGAGCGTGGCGCTGCCCGGAGGCACGAAGAGCATATCGCCACGGCCGACGAGGGTCTCGGCACCACCACGGTCCAAAATGGTGCGCGAGTCGATCTGTGAGGCGACCTTGAAGCCGATGCGCGTAGGCAGGTTGGCCTTGATGAGGCCCGTGATGACATCCGTCGACGGACGCTGCGTGGCGAGCACGAGGTGAATACCCGCGGCACGAGCCAACTGGGCGATACGGGCGACCGACGTCTCGACGTCCTTCGCCGCGACCATCATAAGATCCGCCATCTCGTCGATGATGCAGACGATGTAGGGCAGCTTCTCGTTCTGGACGCGCACGCCGTCGTCGACCACTTCTTCCGCCGCCGCGACCGCGGCGGCCAACTCGTCGGGGCTGAGCGCTAACTCCTCCTGCTTAGGAAGACCCGCCTCCTTGGCGAATTTGGCGTTGAAGCCGGTGATATTCTTCACGCCGCTTTTGGCGAAAATTTTGTAGCGCTGCGACATCTCCGCGATGATCCACTTGAGCGCCGCCGGCACGCGCTTGGCGTCGGTCTCGACCGGGATCAGCAGGTGAGGCAGGTTGTTGTAAATCTGCAACTCAACGACCTTGGGGTCGACCATGATGAAGCGCAGGTCCTGGGGGGTGCAGCGGTAGAGGAGCGAGACGATGATGGCGTTGATGCACACGGACTTGCCTTGGCCGGTGGCACCGGCGATGAGCGCGTGCGGCATCTTGGCCAGATCCTGGATGACGGGCTTGTTGGTGACGCTGTCCACGCCCAGCACGACAGGCAGCTCCATGGCGGCGTCCGCCCAGGCCTTGGACTCGATGATCTCGCGCAGGAGCACGTCCTTGCGGTTCTTGTTGGGGATCTCGATGCCGACGGTACCCCTGCCTGGCACTGGCGCGAGGATGCGTACGGCCTCGGCCTCGAGGTTCATCGCGATATTATTCGAGAGATTAGCGATCTTCTCCACGCGCACGCCAGGCGCGGGCTTGATCTCATAGCGCGTGATCGACGGACCCTGCTGGATGCCAACGTCGACGCCGTTGACGGGGTCGACGGGCACGCAGTCGACCTTAAACTGCTTGAGCGTCTCGATGAGATCGGCGGCGCGTTTGCGGAAGTCCTCCGGCTCGGCCCGGGAGTTGGCGGACGGCTCGTTGAGCATCTTGATCTCGGGGAAGACGTAGTCGCCGCGCTTCTTGATAACTTGGCTGGCGCGGGCCTTCTCAATCTTGTCGGGCTGGACGACGAGCACCTTGCCTGCATTGGGGCCCAGCGGCTCGGGCTGCTTGCGGGTGGGCTTGGCTTCGACTTCTTCGCCGTCGTCCTCTTCTTCCGAGACCGCCTTGGGCTTGTCTGGCTTCTTGTCCTTATTCGCAGGGTCAGGGGAAATGGTCACCGTGTCGGGCTCGACGAGATCAGGGCCTGTTGCCACCGGGTCGTCATGCGGGATGTCGACGGTGACTGGGGCGACCTTCGTGGCCGTCTTCGAGGCCTCCTTGGGCTGGGGCACCGCGATGGCGGTACCGATGACGTCCTGCTGCTTACGTCGGAGCTCGGCGGCGATGGTGGCGCGGCGGCGCTGCTCTTCCGCGATGGTCACGGCGGCGGCCTTGCGTTCGGCATTCCAGGCGCCGAAGCCGTCGCGCATCTCGGCAATCCAGGAAGCCAGCGTGGCTTTCGGGTCGTCGGCGAGCGCGCCGAGGAGACAGAAGCCATAAGGGAACACGAGAATCCATGTCCCGTAGTCACCGAGCACCGGATGGAAGACCGCAGAGAAGAGCATACTACCGAGCACGCCACCCGGTCCGCGCGGATCGAAGGCGACGGAGACATCCTTCGCGGTGCCGAGCCAGAGGGTAAGGATCGGGGCGAAGAGGACGACGCAGAGCACCATCAGGGTGACCTTGACTGGCCAGAGCGTATGGGCGCGCTGGTTAAGCGCGAACCAGGCCGCCGCGAAGAGGAAGAACGGTACGAAGAATCCGGCGTAACCAAAAAGGCTGAACAGGATGACCGCGACAGTGGCGCCAAAGGCGCCGCACGGATTATGCTCCGTCGTCGCGTTCGATTCGGCCGGCAGACTGAACGTCTTCTCCAGCCATTCAGGAATGAGGTTCTGATCCGACGGAGCGTGGAACAGCATCGCGACAAGCAGGAACGCACCAATGAGGGCGAGCACGACAGCGACGATGGGTTTGCTCTCGCTGGCCGGACGGGCGAGTGTGGTGGAGCGTTTGCGGGCGGGGGCAGGCATGATTATTCGCCGAAGAGAGTTCCCTGCGAGGCGGCGTCCGGGGCGCTGGGAGGCGCCGGCTCGGTGTGCAGATGGCGAGGCGGACGCGTCACGCGGGCCGCGAGGGCGCGCGTGCGTTCTTGCGCGAGGCGTTCGACCATACCCGCGAGGGCGTGGCGGATCCACTTGGGCGTGAAGGCGGCGGCGGAATAGTCGCACGGGCCATAGCCATGCACGCGGCCAGCCTGGAGGAGCGAGTCGTTCTGGGCGAACTCGGCCTCGCTCTCCGGCACGTAGACCGCGAAAGCCTTGCCACCGTTCTTACGCAGGAGCGAGAAGACGGGGACGTCACTGGGGCCGTCGGCGACGTAGATCATGTTCTCAAACGGCACGCGGCGATCCTCGGTCTGGACGACAGCGTTGACGTCGATGTCGGCGTTCTTGTTCGAGCCCTTGTTGATTTCGAAAAGGAAGCGGGTCTTGATGGTGTTATCGACCATCGCGGCGACCTGGGTGATCTCGGTCGGCAGGTCCAGCGAAAGTTCATCCTGCTTGGTGAAGTGCGGCGGGAGCGGGTGCTCGAGGAACTCGCAGCCGTAGATGCCGTCGCAATGCTCAGCCAGCGAGGTGCCGCGGATCATCTCGGCGAGGCCGGTGCTAATCACGTAATGCTCGAGGACGACCTCGACGTTATGCTTTCGGCCGAGCTCACGGACATGCTCCTTGAGCGCGGGGAAGAACTGCGGGAGCCCCGGGCAGAGCTCAATGTCAGCCCCAAGCTCCCGGAGGCGGGCGTTGGTGAGGCCCTTCATGAGGCCAGACTTCACGTAGCTGAGCAGGTGGTTGAGGTAGACGGAGTCCTTGGGTGTGCGGATGCCTTTGCGGGCATAAAGCGCCGGAAGCTGGTTCGTTTCCTTCCAGAACTGCTCCTCGTCGACCCCAAAGGCCTTGAAGAGCGGGGTCTGCATATAGCCCGGACAGAGGGTCTTGTCGAAGTCCCACACACAAGTGAGGACGTGGGTGCCGCGGAGCGCGGGTTCCTTGGGCTGCATATGGGTCGGAAAAGGGATGAAGGTCGGGCTTGCGGAGGGGGGCCTGCCGCACTCCATTGAATAACGAACGGACGTCTCCTGTCCAAGCCCGATTAACCCCCTTCCTGATGTCTGCCAGCCCCCTCCGCCCCGACCTGACCGGCTTCCGCCGCCGCCTGGCCGAGCTCGAAGCCCTGCTGGCCGACCCCGCCACCTTCGCCGATAACCGCCGGGCCGCCGCCCTCGGGGCCGAGCTCCGGTTCACGTCCAAGGCCGTCAAGGCCGACGACGCCCTGGTGGCCCTGGAAAAGGAGCTGGCCGAGTCCCGCGCCCTGGCCGGCGAGGCCGACGCGGAGATCCGCGCCATGGCCGCCGAGGAAATCGCCCGGCTGGAGCCGGCCGTCGAGGTGGCCCGCGAACAGCTGATTCGGTCCATCATCCCGGTGAATCCGGATGATTCTCGTAATGCTCTTGTAGAAATCCGAGCCGGTACGGGCGGGGAAGAAGCCTCCCTCTTCGCCGCCGAGCTGCTCCGCGCCTATACCCGCTTCGCCGAGAAGAAGGGCTGGAAGTGCGAACTGATGTCCCTCTCCCACTCCGATCTGGGCGGCGTCCGCGACGCGGTCCTGCTCATCGAAGGCGAAGGCGCTACCGCCCTCCTGCGCCACGAGGCGGGCGTCCACCGCGTCCAGCGCGTACCCGCCACCGAGGCCTCCGGCCGCGTCCACACTTCCGCCGCCACGGTCGCGGTCCTCCCTGAAGCCGAAGAAGCCGAAGTCGTCCTGAAGCCCGAAGACCTCGACATGTCCGTCGCCCGCGCGAGCGGTGCGGGCGGCCAGCACGTCAACAAGACGGAGTCCGCAGTGCAGATCATCCACAAGCCGACGGGGTTGATGGTCTATTGCGCCGATGAACGCTCCCAGCTGCGCAATCGCGTCAAGGCCCTCCGCGTCCTGCGCTCCCGCCTCCTCGACCTGACGCGCGCCAAAGAACGCGAAGCCCGCGCCGACGCCCGTAAGACGCAGGTGGGTTCCGGCGACCGCTCCGAACGGATTCGCACCTACAACTTCCCGCAGAATCGCATCACCGACCACCGCATCGACCTCACGGTCCACGGAATCGAACAGGTGCTCGAAGGAAATCTTGACCAGCTCGTGGACGCGCTCTTCGAGGCTGACCTGCGCGAGCGCGCCGCGGCGATCACTCGGCCGACAGCCTGAGCAACGCGACGTCTTCGCGGACCAGGAGATCGCCCTTGTCGGCGTGGCCGTCATCGACCCAGCCGTCAGCGAACCCAAAGGCACGTTCGTAAGCACGGCCGGGCTCCGCTGGCGTGAAGACGACCGCCGGACCGCCCGTGGGGGACTTGGCCTGGAAGACCCACTTGCCGGGAACCTGGCACTTGGCGACCGCTTTGGTCATGGGCTCAAGATTGAAGCCGGCGAACGCCATGCCAGGCGCGGCGAGGTCGCAGTCCATCGGCCACGCGCTCTTCTCGGCGTGGTACTGCAGGAAGATAATCCGCGCCTGCATGTAGACCTGCGAAACGGAATTAGCCTTCCGATGGTCGAGGACGACGAACACCAGAGCGACCACGAGGCCGATGAGCAGGCCCCCGACGGCGCGTCGAGCCGCCGACAGCCAGAGTGGCTCGAGGGGCGTGCGCAGGATCGGAGCTGGGGGGGCGTTCTCAGCGGCGGACATCGGCCAACACGATGCCTGGGGCGACCCGGCCAGCAAGCCCGGAGGAAGTGCGTTTGTTCCTTGGAGGGAAGCCGCTTACCGCCTTGATTGGTGGCCATGGACGCGGACCACCTCCAACGCTTCGCCGGCATCGGCCGTCTCTACGGACGGGCCGGCATGGAACGCC
>CAMDQP010000044.1 GCA_945906115.1 Opitutus sp. GAS368 | reverse complement strand
GCCGACGAGCAGGGCACCGCCGGTCAGGAGGTAGTTCGAACGGGCTTCTTCGGCCGCGAGGAAGAACAGGCCGAAATGCAGGGCGAAGCCGGCGATGATTCCGGAAAGGTGGGGCCGACCGACGCCAGGGATGGCACGGATCAGCTGGTAGAACTCATATTGCGCGGCGCAGATGATCAGCGCCAGCAGACCGAAGGAGGCTTGTTCGGCGACGGAAAAAAATCCACCGACCCAGATGACGAGTCCGACGACGACCCAGAGGCCAATGGTGCTAAGGGTGCGATTTTTCATGCTTGGTCGGAGGTCTGAATCTGCTCGCGGGTCTGTCCGAAGCGGCGTTCGCGCTTGGCATACTCGGCGAGCGCGAGCTGAAGCTGCGCTTTGTCGAAGTCGGGCCAGAAGACCGAGGCGAACACGATTTCGGCGTAGGCCGATTGGAGCAGCAGGAAGTTGCTGAGGCGGAATTCGCCTGAGGTGCGGATGATGAGGTCGGGGTCGGGCATACCGGCCGTCTGCAGGCGGGCTTCGACCGCGGACCAATCCACCGCGGCCGGCGCGAGCTTGCCGGCGGCGACGTCGGTGGCAATCGCCTGCGCAGCGGCAACGATTTCCTGGCGCGCTCCGTAGTTGAGCGCGACCACTAAGGTGAAGGCCGTATTGTCCTGGGTGGATTTGATCACGTCCTCGAGGGGGACGCGGACGAATTCGGGAAGGGCGCTGATGTCGCCAATCACCCGGAGGCGGACGTTCCGTTTCTCGAGGCGGGCGAGGTGCGCGCGGAGAATCCACTCGCCGAGCTTGAAGAGGCCGCTGACTTCCTCGAGGGGGCGTTTCCAGTTCTCGGCCGAGAAGGCGAAGACGGTGAGGGTGCCGATGCCGCCGTCGATGCAGGCGTCAATGATCTCGATGAGCCGTTCGGCGCCGCGGCGATGTCCTTCGAGCCGAGGGAGGCCCTTGGCGGCGGCCCAGCGTCCGTTGCCGTCCATGATGATGCCGATGTGACGCGGCGGCACGGGATTGGCGGAGGAGATGAGCGCAGGGGGGGACACTTGGCCGGAGAATGTTCTACCCGACTCGGCCGTGGCAACCGCGAATCAACGTTCGTCGGCCGCGACCAGGACGCCGGGGAAGCCAGCCTTGCGGGCGAGTTCGCAGACTTCGAGGAAGCTCTGCATGGTCAGCGAAGCATCGGCCTTGATCAGAATGGGACGTGACGAGCCGCCCTGCGCGGCGACGCGGCGGAGTTCCTGCTCGAGGCCTTCGCGGTTGACCACGCGGCCAGCGACGACGAAGACGCTGGCGCCGCGGGCGGAGACCAGGGTCAAGGTCAGCGAGGTTCGCGCCATATCGCCCGAAACGAGTTTGGGCGTCTTCAGCGTAGGCGAGACCGCGCCGGCACGTTCGTCGAAGCCCACATACATGCCAGGGGCGAAGACGAATTCGGCGGAAAGGACATAGGTCAGCGCGGCGCAGACGAGGGCGAGGGCCAGCGGTACGAAATCCAGGCCCTGTTCGGCGGGGCGGACTTTTTCCAAGACTCCGAGGGGCGTCCGCATCTTAGCTCTGGCGAGGCTTCTCCTCGGGTAGCTCGTGGCGCACGAAGGTGATGATGGAATGGGCCGCGATCTCCATCTCGGTGACGATAGAGCGGACGCGGCCGACGAGGAAGTGGTGGGCCATCGCACAGGCGGCAGCGATGACCATCGCGAAGCCCGCGGTGGCGAGGGCGGCCTGGACTTCCGACAGGAGACCGTTGGCGGAAGCGTAGACGCTCCCGTCGCGCAGGGCGGAGGCGAGGTTGAAGCCCGAGAAGATCGCGCCGGCGAGGCCGAGTAGCGGGGCGACGCGTCCAATGGAGGAGATGGAGCCAAGGCGACGTTCGAGCACGGGAAGTTCAAGCAGGGCGGCCTCGGTGGCGGCGGCCCGCATGGCCTCTTCGCCGCTAGCCGAGCGGAGCAGGGCGGCTTTTACCACGCGCGGCACTGGGCCTGGGGATTCTTCGCAGGCGGCTAGAGCTTCGAGCGGCCGACCGGCCCGCAGGTTGTTGCGGACGCCTTCAATGAAGTCGGAGGAAAGGACTAGGCCGCGGTGTAAGAACATTGCGCGTTCGACGACGAACACCAGTGCGAGGAAGGCGAGCAGCAGGAGTAGCCAGACGAAGGGGCCGGCGTCGAAGGGGAAGGAGAAGCGGCTACTCATTGGGGCTGGGAAGGATTTGACGATGAATTACGCAGGGTCGCAAGTTTGCTTTCGGCGGTGGACTGACCTGGGAGTCGGGACTGCGCGGCGGGCTGTCCTTGGTTGACGTTCACGATGATTTTGTAGGCGGCGATGGCCTCAGCGCGATCGCCGTCCAGTTCGCAGGTCTCGGCCATCAGCAGCACGGAGCGCGAAAGCCAAAGGCGTCCTTCGGAAGAGAGCTTACCCGCGGTGTCCGCGGCGACCCGGGCGGTCGCTTCGCGCAGGGCGCCCAAGGCGCGGAGCAGGATCTTGCGGGCTTCGCCGCGCGTCGCGGTCGCTTCGAGGCCGGTCTCGGTGCGGGAGCGTTCGACCAGGGTGAGCGCCCATTTGTACCAACCTTCGATCTTCACGTCGTCAGAATCCTTGGCCCAGGCTTCGGTGATACGTTCGTAGGCGGCGGCCGCGAGCGCGACCTTCTGGCGGTCGAGCTGCCCGTTGCGGTCGCGGCGCAGCTGGGCGAGCCCGAAAAGGGAGTCGGCGCGCGCCATCTCGGCCTGGGCGCGGGACGGGTCCGTCGGCTTGTCGCGGATCAGGCCTTCCAGCACGAGGAGGGATTTATCGAACTGGCCGAGTGAGCGGAGGTGTGATGCGCGCCGAAGCGAGACGCGAAAGATGAGGGCGTTCTGCGGGTAGGTTTCGGTGAATCGTTCGAGGAGTTCGACGGCCTCTCTCAGTTTGCTCTCGCCGCCAGTCGGTGCCTGGAGCGCGGACTGTTCGGCGGCTTCGTAGAGCCCAAGTGCCGCGAATTCGGCGAGGCCGGCCTGGCTTTGGAATTCCTTGGCGAGGGATTCGAAGCGCGCTTGGGCTTCGGCGTTGCGACCGACGGAGGCCAAGTGGCGGCCTTCGACGAGGTAGGAGGCGGCGGCGGCGGGGACCTTGCCGAACTGTCGACGGAGTTCGACGAGTTCATCGAGCCCCTTGGCCGCGCCGGCGTTGAGCGAGGTGCGTGCCTTGAGGAGCGCAGCGTGTCCCCGGAGTTCCGGTACGGCTTTACTCAGTTCATCCGGCGTCGCACCGGCGGGCAGATTAGAGAGCTTGCGATCAATCTCCGCGGCCAGCCGGCTCGCTTCCGCGGGATTATTGTTGGCGATGGCCAGGAGTGCCCGCTGCCACGTGAAACGCAGGTCATAATCGACGCGGGCGTCACGGGTGAGCGGGCCCAGCCGGGCTAACAGGCGTTCGGCGTCGGCTGGCCGCTGAGCCTTGCGCATGTCCTCGACGAGGCTCCAGATCGCCGACCAAATGGGCTCCTTGGTGCGGGTGCGATTAGAACGAGCCGCGTCTTCGATCACTTCCGTGGTGCGATTCCAGGCGCTAATTTCATCGCTTGTTTCGAGCAGGCTGAGGATGCGTTGATGAAAGGCGTCTTCGGAGATCTTCGTATCGGCCGCGTCCTTCTGCAGGGCGGCGTAGGCTTTTTCGGCGAGGACAAAATCCTTGGCGAGGAAGAGGCAATCGGCGGCGGCGATGCGGAGCTGGGCGCGTTCGGGGTCGACGCTGCTTTCGGCCAGCGTCGTGAGATGCGTGGCGGCGAGACGATAGGAGCCGTCGCCCCAGGCGGCGATGGCGAGCGTGCGGGTAGCTTCACGGACGAGCGGGCTGGCGGGGACGTCCTTGAGTAAATCTTCGGCGGCTTGGCGGGCCTTTTCGCGGCTGCCAGCGAAGAGCATTAACTGGGCGCGGGCGAGGTGGATGGAATCGAGGACCTTGAGGTCGCGTGGGCAGTAATACGACAGCTGGCCTGGATTCCGACGGAGTAGGAAGTCGTTTACTTCGTTGGCAATCGCCTTCGTATCGATCGGCTTGGCGGGATCTGTTTCCGAGCGGGGGTCAGCAGCGGTGACCAACGCGCGCAGAGCCGTGAGCCGAATCGCAACGTTGGCGGGATTACGGGCGGCGTCCTTAAGGCGTTCGCGCCCTTCGGCATTATCCGTTCCGAGGATGAGTCCGGCGAGGAGGTCGGCCTCCGCTTGGCGCGCGGGGGGTAAGGAGCCGGCCTGAGCGAGTGCTTGGGCGGCGCCTTTGGTATCCTTGAGGTGCGCGAGTGCCAGCGCGAGATTACGGGCGTAGTCAAAAGCGAGTGGCGTGCCTTTGGCGTCAGCGGCCAGTTCGCGCAGGGCCGAGACCGTGCGCTGCTCCACCTTGCCGGCGACGATCATCGCGCGGTAACCGAGGACTTCGATGCGCTGACGCTGTTCTTCGGAGACGGCCGTACGCGCGATAGCTTCTTGCGCGAGGTTGAGGTTGAGGTTGTCGCTCTCAGCCCCAGCGACCATCCAGCGAAGCGCATGGCCCCAGGCGATCTCGTGGGGCGGGAGGGCGGCGATGTTCAGTTCGAGCGAAAAAGCGCGGGCCCCGTCGGGGTCATTCTCCAGCAGGGCGATGAGCCCTTCGCGGAGTGACTTGCGGGGCGACTTTGGTAGGAACTTCACCGTTGCCTTGGCTTCGGCCGTGCGGGTGCGTTCGATGAAGGCGGCGGAAAGGCCCAGTCCCGCTTGTTCGCGATCCTTGTCGCTGAGCTTCGGGTCGGCGAGCAGCTGGGCGTAGAAACTGGAGGCCGTTGAGGAGACTCCCGCGGCCAAGGCTTGGTCGGCCAGTGCGAGCAGCGTCCGTCGGTCGGGCCGGTCGCCCGGACTGACGCTTGCGTTGGCCGTGATTAGGTTCGGTGGGAGGTCCTGCGACGTGACCTGACCCGGCAGCAAGACGCCGAGGGCGAAGAAGGTGGCCAGGGTGAACCGCAGCATCGTCCCGACTATGGTCGGAGCGGGCTGGCGGGCAAGAGGCGAGTGCCGGCTCAGGCCTTATCGAGACCGAAGGCCGTGTGCACGGCGCGGACGGCGGCGTCGGCCTTGGCGGGGTCCAGCGCAACGGAGATCTTGATCTCGGAGGTCGTGATGAGCTCGCTGTTGATGCCGACGGAGGCGAGGGCCTTGAAGAGGGTGCCGGCGACGCCAGGGTGGGAAATCATGCCGACGCCCACAATGGAGAGCTTAGAAATCTCACCGGCGGAGCGAACGGAGCCGGAGCCGAGCTTCTTGAGGGTTTGGCCGACGACGGCTTCGACGCGGGAGAATTCGGCGGTGGTCACCGAGAAGGTCAGGTTGGCTTTACCGTCCTTGCCTAGGTTCTTGATGATCATGTCGACGCTCAGGCCGGCCTCGCCGAGGTCGTCAAAGAGGGCGGACAGGGCCTGCGGGCTGTCGGGCAGGTCGTTCACCGTGACGCGGGTCTGCAGGCGGTCGAGGGCGACGCCGGCGATAGCCGCGTCTTCAAGGGTTTTGTCGATGGCTTTCACGATAGTACCGGGTTGGTCGTTAAAGGAGGAACGGACCTCGAAGGGCACGTTATATTTCTGGGCGAACTCCACCGAGCGTGACTGCATCACCTTGGAGCCGCTGGAAGCGAGCTCGAGCATCTCTTCGTAGGAGATCTCCGTCAGCTTGCTCGCGTTGAGCACGATGCGGGGGTCGGCGGTGTAGACGCCGTCGACGTCGGTGTAGATTTGGCAGAGGTCGGCCTTAATGGAAGCGGCCACCGCGATGGCGGTGAGGTCCGAGCCGCCGCGGCCGAGGGTGGTGACTTCGCCTTGGTCTGTGCAGCCCTGGAAGCCGGCGACCACGACGACTTTGCCTTCGTCGAGTCGGGCGAGCAGGTCTCCGCCGGTGATGCGGGTAATGCGGGCGCGGGTGTGGATGTCGTCCGTGAAGATGCCGGCCTGGGCGCCCGTGCGGGAGACGGCGGGCACGCCGATGGCGTGGAGGGCCATAACTGTGAGGGCGATGGTCTCCTGTTCGCCGACGGCCATGAGGACGTCCATCTCGCGTTCGTCCGGAAGTTTGGAGAGAGCCTTGGCGCGGGAGATCAGGTCATTGGTCACGCCGCTACGGGCGGAGACGACCACGACGATGCGGTTGCCCTTGGACCACTGTTCCTTGATCTTGGCCGCCACGTTCTGGATGCGGTCGACACTACCGACGGAAGTGCCGCCGTATTTCTGGACGATGAGGGCCACCGGAGGATCAGGATTCGGGAGAGAAGATGCGGAGTACGACCGGCTCCTCGAGCACGGTCTTGAGGCGGCGCAATTCTGTCAAGACTGAGGACATCTTGCGTTCGCTGACCGGGTAGGTCGAGAGGGTGACGGTACCGCGTCCCTGGTTCGGGTGTTCGTACTGGATGACGCGGGCGATGGACACCTTGTGCTTCGAGAAGATGCGATAGACACCTTCGGAGACGCCAGCCTTGTCGAGCAGCGAAAGGCGGAGGTAGAAAGGCGAGACAATCTCGTCGATCGAGGCCATGCGGAGGGCACGGCCGGCTTTCTCGCGGGCGGCGAGGGCTTCGGGCGAAAGGGCCTGGGGGATCGGGCCGGTGAGGGCGGCGATGGCGTCGACGATGTCGCCGATTACGGCGGAAGCGGTGGCGTCGCCGCCGGCGCCGCGGCCGGTGAGCGTGGTGGCGCCGACGACATCTCCGCGGAGGGTGATGCCGTTATTGACGCCGGAGACGCGGGCGAGGATATCGCGGTTAGGGACGAGGGATGGGTAGACGCCGACGGTCATCCAGTTGGCCTTGAAGTCGCGACGAATGACGGCGAGGTGCTTGAGCGCAAAGCCGAAGCGGCGGGCGAAATCGATGTCGGCCGGGCCGATCTTACGGATACCTTCGACGAGCGTGCGCGCGGGCGGTGCCCACTTGCCGTGCGCGAGCCAGGCGAGGATCGAGGCTTTGTGGAAGGCGTCGATGCCGTCGACGTCGAGCGTCGGGTCGGCCTCGGCGTAGCCGAGTTCCTGGGCTTCCTTGAGGGCTTCGGGGAACGAGAGGCCGTCCTCGCCCATGCGGGTGAGGATGTGGTTACAGGTGCCGTTGAGGATGCCGACGATCAGCTCGAAGCGGTTGGCCACGAGGCCTTCGCGGATCGCCTTAATGATCGGGATGCCGCCGGCGACGCTGGCTTCGAAGAGGAACTGGCCGCCATGCTTGCGCACGGCCTGGAAGATTTCGGGGCCATGCTCGCAGAGCAGGGCCTTGTTAGCGGAGACGACGACCTTACCCAGGCGCAGGGCGCGGAGGGTGAGCTCGCGGGCCTTGGTGGTGCCACCGATCAGTTCGCAGACGACGTGGACCTTCGGGTCGTCGATGATCTCGTTGGGATTGGCGGTCAGCTTGGAGGCCGGAATCTTGACCGTGCGCTTCTTCTTCAGGTCGCGGACGGAGGCCATGCGGAGGTCGAGCTTCACGCCGAGGCGCGATTCGAGGTCGGTCTGCTTATCATGCAGGTGCTTCCAGACGCCTTGGCCGACGGTGCCGAAGCCGAGGATGCCGATGCCGATGGTGCGAGGAGCGGTCATTGTGAAAAGGTCAGGCTTTTTTGACGAAACGGTTCTCGGTGCCAGAAAGCAGGCGACCGATGTTGGAACGGTGCGTCCAAACGTTGAAGGCGGCGACGGCCGCGGCGAACCAGAACTCGGCTGGGCTAAAAGTCAGCCTCGTGAAGAGCGGCAGCACCCAGCAGGAGACCGGCAGCGATAGGCCGAGGACGAGCGAGGCAAGGGAGACGGTGCGAGAGAGTAGGAAGACGATACCCCAGAGAGTCGCTCCGATGAGGATTGGAACAGGCAGGAGGACGAGCAGGCCGCCGATGGTGGAGGCCACGCCCTTGCCGCCTTTGAATTTCAAGAAACAGGAGAAGCAATGACCGAGCAGCGTGCCGACTAAGCCAGCGACGCAGATTATGAAGTGGATTTCGGCCGCCGTCGGAGTCGCTTCCATCCGGAGGAAGAGATAAGGCAGGCCGGCACCGACGAAGCCTTTAAGGACGTCGAGGGCGAAGACGAGGTTGCCCGGGCCTTTGCCGAGCACGCGCTTGACGTTCGTAGCGCCGGGGTTGCCGGAGCCTTCCTTTAGGATGTCGATACCATGCTTCTTCGCCACGAGCACGGCGAAGTTGACGGAACCGAGGAGGTAGCCGAGTAGAGCGAAGATTCCGATGGCCGCGAACATCGCTTAGGCTTCGATCAGCTTGGC
>CAMDQP010000043.1 GCA_945906115.1 Opitutus sp. GAS368 | reverse complement strand
AGATCAGCGCCCAGGTCCTCACTCATTACACGATCCGTGAAGAACGCGGCCAGTCCCGCTACGCCATCACCTGCGACGAAGCCGCGCCCGCTTTCTATATTAAGAAATCCTTACCGCCCATTCTTACGATCTACGCCCAGAACGACATGCTCAGCCGCGCCGAAGAGAACATGTTCTTCGTCGCGACGCTCAAAGCGGCGGGTCACGCCGAGAACTATTCGCTGCGTGTCGACGACCGCGATCACGGCACGGTCGGTCATAACATCCGCCACCTCGAAGACCCGGCCCGCCTCGCGAGTCTCAACTTCATCGCAAAGCAGTCCGCCAACCGCTGACACCAAGGGGTGGCAAACCCCTACCCCTACCCCTCTTCAGTCATGCTCCTGCGCCTTTCCCTCCTCTGCCTCCTCTCACTGCGCCTCGTCGCCGCGGAGACTTACGACGTTGTCATCTATGGCGGCACCTCCGCCGGCGTGATCGCCGCGGTCCAGGCAAAGAAGCTGGGTAAGTCCGTGGTGATCGTCGGACCCGATGTCCACCTCGGCGGCCTCAGCAGCGGCGGCCTCGGCTATACGGACACGGGTAATAAAGCCGTCATCGGCGGTCTAGCCCGCAACTTCTACCACCGCGTCTGGGTGGAATACCAGAAGGACACCACCTGGGCCTGGCAGCGACCTGAAGCTTTCGGCAACAAAGGCCAAGGCACGGTGGCCATGGACAAGGATGAACGCACGATGTGGATCTTTGAGCCGAGCGTGGCGGAGAAGGTCTTCGAGGATTACGTGAAGGAATTTGGTCTCACGGTCCATCGCGACGAATGGCTCGACCGGGCCAAAGGTGTCCGAAAGGAAAACGGCCGCATCACGGAGATTACGATGCTGTCCGGAAAATCGTTCAAGGGGAAGATGTTCATCGACGCGACCTACGAGGGCGACCTACTTGCCGCCGCGGGCGTGAGTTACCATGTCGGCCGCGAAGCCAATGCCACCTACGGCGAGGAATGGAACGGCAACCAAGTCGGCATCCTCCACCACGGCCACCACTTCGGCGCGGTGAAGAAGCCAATCAGCGCCTACAAGATTCCCGGCGACCGTTCCTCCGGCCTCTTACCCAGGATCTCCGCCGATGCCCCCGGCGTGCGCGGCGAAGGCGATAAGCGCGTCCAGGCCTATTGCTACCGCTGGTGCGCGACCGATCATCCGGATAACCGTATCCCCTTCCCTAAGCCGCCTGGCTACGACGCATCTCAGTATGAGCTCCTCGGCCGCGTGCTCGAGGCTGGCTGGCGCCAGACGTTCCACAAGTTCGACCTGCTACCCAACCGCAAGACGGACACCAACAACCACGGACCGTTCAGCTTCGATAACATCGGGATGAACTACGATTACCCGGAGGCTTCCTACGAACGTCGGAAGGAAATCCTCGCCGAACATCGCACCTACCAGCAAGGGCTGCTCTGGTTCCTTGCCAACGACCCGCGCGTCCCCGCGGACGTCCGAACCGAAGCCAACCGCTGGGGCCTACCGAAGGACGAGTTCAAGGACAACGGCCACTGGCCCCACCAAATTTATGTCCGCGAGGCCCGTCGTATGGTCGGCGCCTTCGTGATGACCGAGAACGAGCTGACGAAGAAGCAGCCGACGCCCGACTCAGTCGGGATGGGTTCCTACACCATCGATTCGCACAACGTGCGGCGTTACGTGACCCCGGAAGGCAACGTGCAGAACGAAGGCGACATCGGCGTGCCGATCTCCCCTTACTCCATCGCCTACGGTTCGCTGGTGCCGAAGCGCGGCGAGATCGCCAACCTCTTCGCGCCGGTCGCCTGCAGCGCTTCGCACATCGCCTATGGATCAATCCGCATGGAGCCGGTCTTCATGATCCTCGGGCAATCCGCGGCCACTGCCGCCGCGCTCGCGATCGAAGGTAACCTAGCCGTGCAAGATGTCCCCTACGCGGCCTTGCGCGCCCGCCTGCTCGCCGATGGCCAGGTGCTCGAGCACGAATCCTCCAAGCTCAAGCCGAAGGGCCATGGCTCGGCCAAGCCGGCTGCCACGCTCCCGGGCGTGACGGTCGACGACGACGAGGCCACGCTCTCCGGAGAATGGAAACAGAGCACCGCCAACGGAGGCTTCGTCGGCGCAGGCTATCGTCACGACGACAAGGGCGCCAAGGGTGCGATGTCCGCGACGTTCGCCACGAAACTCCCCAAGGCCGGCAAGCACGAGGTCTTCCTCACAATTGTCCCGAACGCCAACCGCGCGACGAACGCCAAGGTGAGCATCCTTCACGCGAGCGGTCAGACCGAGCGGATGGTGAACCTCAGCAAGGGCCCAGAGAATCGACTCGTCTCATTGGGCATCTACGATTTCTCCGACCGGACAGAGGCACGGGTCATCGTCAACAACGAGGGCGCCGACGGCTATGTGCTCATCGACGCGGTAAACTGGCAGGCCCGCTGAGAGACTTTCCCTAGAAAATTCATTGAAACCCTGGGGGCGTAGGGTTGTCATAGGGACATCCCCATGCGCGTTCTGCCTTTAGTCGCCCCCTTGCTTGTCGCCGGACTCCTCGGAGCCGCCGAAACCGCCGACACAGTCCGCTTCAACCGCGACATCCGGCCGATCATGTCGGACACCTGCTTCCACTGTCACGGCTTCGATCCGAAGTCCCGCAAGGGCGGCCTACGCCTGGACATTCGCGAGGATGCGCTGAAGGCCGGTAAGAGCGGCGAGATCGCCATCGTCCCCGGAAAGCCAGAACAGAGCGAGATCATCAAACGTATCTTCTCGACCGACGCCGAAGACATCATGCCTGAAAAGGAGTCGCACAAGACCCTCACGGCCGCCCAGAAAGAACTCTTCCGCCGCTGGGTCGCCCAAGGCGCCGTGTACGAACCGCACTGGGCCTACAAACCACTCGAAGCCCCGGTCGTGCCCACCCTGCCGGCCGGAGGTAAGAATCCGATCGATGCCTTCATCAGTGCCAAGCTCGCCGAGAAGAAAATAAAACCTTCCGCCGAAGCCACCAAAGAACGCTTGCTACGTCGCGTCTCGTTTGACCTAACCGGCCTGCCGCCTACACCCGCCGAGACGGCCGTCTTCCTGGCCGACAAATCTGCCGATGCCTATGAGAAGCAGGTCGATCGCCTGCTGGCCTCCACCCACTTCGGTGAACGCATGGCGATCTGGTGGCTCGATGTCGCCCGCTACGCCGATACGGTCGGCTTCCACGGCGACCAAAACCAGCGCATCTTCCCCTACCGCGACTACGTCATCAAGGCATTCAATGATAACAAGCCGTTCGACGTCTTCACCCGCGAGCAGCTTGCGGGCGACCTCCTGCCCAATCCGACCGAAGAACAGCTCGTCGCGAGCGGCTATAACCGCCTGAACATGATGACCCGCGAAGGCGGCGCCCAAGCGAAGGAATACCTCACGAAATACGGCGCCGAACGCGTGCGCTCAGTCTCCAACGCCTGGCTGGGCAGCACCTTTGGCTGCGCCGAGTGCCATGATCATAAGTTCGACCCGATCAAGTCCGCCGACTTCTACACCCTGCAGGCGTTCTTCGCGGACGTGAAACAGTGGGGCGTCTACGCGGACTATAATTACACCCCCGAACCTGAACTCAAGGGCGTCGGTAACGAACACCCTTTCTACCCGGAAGTCCGCAGCAAGAACGCCTACCGTACCAAGAAGGACGCCGAGTTCCGCGCCGAACTCGCTGCGCTGTATGCCAAGACGTTGACCGAACAGCAGAACCTGACCGACTTCGCCGCCTGGCAGAAAGATATCGCCGCCTTCCTGACGGAACATCCGACCGGACTGACCGCTCCTGCTGGCACGTTCTTCCTTAAAGCCGCCCCTCCCGCCGCGCCAGCGAAGATGGCCGCCAAGGCACCCGCCAAGAACACCGATGTGGCTAAGGCCGCCAAGAAGCCTGCTGCCAAGAAGGCAGTCGTCGCTATCCCTGCCCCCATCGCTTTCGCAGCCGGCGCCTCTATCAAGATGCCCAAGGGCGTTGCCAAAGGCGAAGACTTCGCGATCACGCTTAACACCGGCGGCACGACTATCGCCTCCATCCGCATCGACATCCCTAAGGGCTCCCTGCCGACAGGAGCCGCCGCGAACATCACTGCCCGCTTCGGCATCGTCGACGTCAAGGGCAAGGAAAGACCCGTCGCCTTCCATCTGGCTGATGCCACACATCGGGAACCACGCTATAAAAGCACCGTCGAAGCGACCGACATCAACGCAGGCTGGAACCTGAAGATGCCGGATGCAGACGTGCATGCGGTCTGGCTACTCGACACGCCCGTCGCGGTGAAGGCCGATGAGAAGTTCGTGGTCCACTTCGAAAGTAGCGCCGCGCTAACGCTCAAGGTAGCCGTTTCCCCCCTTTCCCACGAAGACCCTTTCAAGGTGACCGCGGCGGGGACCCTCGCCTCACTCAAGGCGACGGCCCCTTCGCCTAGCTCGTTCGCCCACTACCTGAATTCCCGCGGCACCGACCGCGCCACGCTCGCGGAGACCCGCGCGATCGTCGGCAATATCCGCCGCCAGTACGACGGCTACGCGTGGTCGATGGTCACCCAAGCCGCCAAGCCGCTCACGGTGCGCATCCTGCCTCGCGGCAACTTCCTCGACGAGACCGGCCCAGTCGTCTTGCCCACGACGCCTTCATTCCTCCCCGGCCTACGCACCAGCACCGAGGAAAAGCGTCTCACCCGCCTCGATCTCGCCAACTGGATCACCTCGAAGGATAATCCGATCACCGGCCGCACGGTCATGAACCGGCTCTGGCAGATCTTCCATGGCACCGGCCTCAGCGCCGGCCTCGACGACCTCGGCTCCCAAGGCGAAATGCCCTCGCACCCGGAGCTACTTGAATGGCTGTCCGTGGAGTTCCGCGACAAGGGCTGGGACGTGAAGAAGATGATTCGCCTGATGGTCACGAGCCGCACCTACCGTCAGAGCAGCAGCCTCCGCCCCGACCTCAAAGAGCTCGATCCGAATAACCGCCTGCTCGCCTCGCAAAATCCCCGCCGCCTCGACGCTGAATTCGTCCGCGATAACGCGCTCTTCATCGCCGGGCTCCTGAATATCGCCGATGTCGGCGGACCCAGCGTGATGCCTTACCAGCCCGAAGGCTATTACGAGCCGATTCAATTCCCCAATCGCACGTATGTCGCGAGCAAGGACTCCGACCAGTGGCGCCGCGGTCTCTACATGCATTGGCAGCGCATGTTCCTGCATCCGATGCTGATCAACTTCGACGCGCCCGCACGTGACGAATGCACCGCGCTTCGTAATTACAGCAACACCCCACAGCAGGCCCTGACGCTCCTCAATGACCCTACCTTCGTGGAAGCCGCCCGCGCGATGGCCGCCCGCCTCCTGGCCTTGCCTTCTAGTGACCGCCTAGGCCACGGCTTCCGCCTCGCGATGGGTCGCGACATCAAGCCCGCCGAGCGCCCGTCGCTGGAGAAGCTGATTGCTGAACAGACGGTGTATTATAAATCCAACCCCGCCGAAGCCGCCAAGCTAATCAAGGTCGGCTTCAGCCAGTCGATGGCCAACGATCCAGCCGAACTCGCCGCCTGGACTCAGGCCTGCCGCGTCCTCCTCAACTCCCACGAAGCGATCACCCGCTACTAAGATCATGCGCCCTTACGACCCCATCGCCCACGCCCTGTCGATCAACCGACGGAGCTTCCTCACCAAGAGCGCCTACGGCCTCGGTAGCGCGGCTTTCGCCATGCTCGCCGCGAAGTCGGGTTTTGGCGACCTGCACGCCGCCCCTTTCTCCAAGGGCGCGCTCAAGGTGGCGCACCTGCCGGTGAAGGCCAAGCGCGTCATCTTCCTTTGCATGGCGGGCGGACCGCCCCACCTGGAGCTCTTCGACAACAAGCCGGTCCTTAAGAAACTCCACGACCAGCCATTCCCGGAGTCGTTCACGAAGGGCAAGCAGATCGCCCAGCTCCAGAACGCGGTGCTCAAGGCCCGCGGCGGCTCCTTCGAGTTCAAGAAGTGGGGCAAGTCAGGCATGGAACTCACCGACATCTTCCCACACATCGGCTCAGTCGCTGACGACCTCTGCGTCGTGCGCTCACTGAAGACGGAGCAGATCAACCACGATACGGCCCACGCGTTCTTCAACACGGGCTCCATCATCAAGGGCCGCCCGAGCATGGGCTCGTGGCTACTCTACGGACTCGGCTCCGAGACCGAGAACCTGCCGGGCTACATCGTGCTGACCTCCACCGGTCGCACCGGCCAGCAGCCGATCTCCTCCCGCCAGTGGTCCAGCGGCGTGCTGCCCAGCAAATACCAAGGCATCCAATTCCAATCCAAGGGCGAAGCGGTCCACTACATCGGCAACCCCGAAGGCGTCTGCCAGAGCACCCAACGTCAGGTCATCGACGAAATCCGCCGCCTCAATGGCCAGCTCGCCGAAGAGACCGTCGATCCCGAGATCGCCACGCGCGTCGCACAATACGAGATGGCCTTCAAGATGCAGTCGAGCGTGCCCGAGCTCCTCGACTTCAAGGCCGAGTCTGCGCAGACGCTTGAGAAGTACGGCATCAAGGAAGTCGGCGACGGTTCCTTCGCCTCGAACTGCCTCATGGCCCGCCGCTTGGCCGAACGCGGCGTGCGCATGATCCAGCTTTACCACCGCGCCTGGGATCTCCATGGCGGCCTCGACAACGGGATGAAGATGGGCGCCGAAGACGTCGACAAGGCCACGGGCGCTCTCATCCGGGACCTGAAGGAACGCGGCATGCTCGATGACACACTCATCCTTTGGGGCGGAGAATTCGGCCGCACGCCGATGGGCCAAGGCACGGGCCGCGACCACCACATCGCCGGTTACTCGGTCTTCCTCGCCGGCGGCGGCGTCAAGGCTGGCACGACCTATGGCGCCACCGATGAACTGGGCTACAACGCTGTCGAAAACGTTGTCGATGTCCATGACCTGCACGCCACGATGCTCGCTTTGATGGGCATCGATCACCATCGCCTGAACGTGAAATACCAAGGCCTCGACGTCCGCCTCACCGGCGTCGCGGGTAAGGTGGTCAAGGGCATCATGGCCTAGCGGTAAACGACACTTAAACGCCGTTAAAATTCGGCGTTTAGACTTCAATGGTCAGGGCAGAATCATAAGGTCGAACCATGCCCCTCCACCGCCTCACCCTGACGGCCGCCCTACTGGCGTCCGCCTTCGTCAACGCCTTCGCCGCCGACGCGATCACGCCGAGCGCGAAGACCGAACTCTTTAACGGCAAGGACACCGTCGGATGGGTCGTCCACCCAGCCGAGACCTCCAAGGACACCTGGTCGATCAAGGACGGCATCCTTGCCTGTACGGGCAAGCCGAGCGGCTTCCTCCGCACGGAGAAGAGCTACAAGCAGTATCGATTCACGGTCGAGTGGCGCTTCACGAAGACCGGTAACACGGGCGTGGTCGTCCATATGACGCCCCCCGACGCCGTCTGGCCGAAGAGCATCGAATGCCAAGGCATGCACAAGAACCAGGGCGACTTCTACTTCTGGAATGGTGCCACGCTCACAGGCGGCACCGAGCTGAAGGACAAGAAGAGCGGTAAGATCCGCGGCTACCGTCTGGGCAAGCAGAGCGACGCCGAGAAGCCGGCTGGCGAATGGAATACGTTCACCACGGTCTGCGATGGCAACACGGTCACGATCCTCGTCAACGGCAAGGAAGTGAACAAGGCCACCGGCACGAATCTCTCTGAAGGCTTCATCGGTCTCCAGGTCGAAGGCGGCGCCTTCGAGGTCAAGCGCTGCACCCTCGAGCCCCTGTAATTGGACCACCCCTACCCCTCTTTAGTCATGCGTCTCCTCACTACCCTCCTCGCCGTCGCGACTTCCACTCTCTTCGCCGACGCTCCTCCTGGCTTTACTCCGCTCTTCAACGGCAAGGACCTTGCTGGCTGGCATGGCTACAATCCTCACTCCGTCACCAAGCTGACGGGTGAAAAGAAGGACGCGATGCTTGCCAAGATGCGCGAGGAATTCCCGCAGCACTGGTCCGTGAAGGATGGCGAAATCCTCAACCCCGGCACCGGCGCCTACGCGACGACCGACAAGGACTACGGCGACTTCGAACTGGTGCTCGAATACAACATGGCCCCGAAAGGCGACTCCGGCGTCTACCTCCGCGGCGTGCCGCAGGTCCAGATCTGGGACCCGACCGACGAGAAGGCCTTCAAGCATAACGCCCAGCTCGGCTCGGGCGCCCTTTGGAACAACTCCCCGGGCAAGCC
>CAMDQP010000042.1 GCA_945906115.1 Opitutus sp. GAS368 | reverse complement strand
GGAAGTCGCAGGGTGACCGGCAAGGCATGCCAGCGCACCGCGCGGATCTGGACGTCGCGAGCATTCATCAGCAATCAGTCTAGCAGCGCCTGACCAGAGGTTTCCTTGCCGAGGAACGCGACGAGCAAGCCGACCGCATAGACGAGGGTGATTGCAGCCGCGGCCTGCTGGTAGCCACCGAGGCTCTCCACTAGCTTTCCGCTCAACAAGACGAACGGCACCGCGACGAGACGTCCGGTGTTATAGCAGATGCCCTGCCCCGTCGCGCGGACGCGGGTCGGGAAGAGTTCCGGCAGATACAGCGGGAAGAAACCGAAGAAGGCGGTGGCGGCCATGCCGAGCACGAAAATCTTTACCGCCATGAGCCAAGGAAAGATTCCGAAGAGCATGTCGCCGGACCAATCCGCGGGAGTGCGGTAGATCCAGACCGTGGCGGCCAAGGCGAATAGGCAGAGCAGCTGATAGCCTCGCCGACGCGGCTGACCCGCCAGGAGTAACGGGGCGATGAAGGTGCTCGTGCAGGCGCCGACGGACACGATGACCATCGCGAGGGCCTTGGCGCGCGGGTTATCAGGACCGGCCAGTTCGCTCACCCACAACGGAATCCACTGCACCGCACCCCAGGTGCCGACGAAGACGACGGAGACCATGAGGATGCCCGCGATGGTCCCTCCGCGAAGCTCGCCGCCAAACACCTCACCGATTTTGGAGCGAACGGGGGCCACCGAAGCGGCTTCTTTGGCCGCCGAGCGTTCCCATTTCTCGGACTCGGGGACGAACAGACGAATCAGCAAGGTCAAGATGGCCGGCGAAGCGCCGATCAGGAAGTGGATCCGCCACGACTCGCCGTCCGCAGGATAAGCCAGGGCCATGCACCCGACGAGGACCATGCCGAGATTGGCCGCCATACCGATGGCACCCGCCATCTTGGAGCGATGCCGTTCCGGCCACGCTTCCATCACCAGCGCCACGCCGAGGGCCCATTCGCCGCCCATGCCGAGCGCGGCCATGAAGCGCGCGGCGGCGAGGTGCGTCGGATCGGTCGCGAAATAGCAGACCCCGCTGAAGATGGAATAGAAGAGGATACTCCAAGCCATCGCCTTCACCCGGCCGATGCGGTCTCCCAGCCAACCGAAGGCCGCGCCACCGAAGGCCGCGCCGACCAAGAAGGCGGAAGTGATGATCGCCATCCAGCCTCCGACCCAGCCGTTGATTGCCTTAACACCCAGGGCGGCGATATCGGCAGGCACCATGCTCTTGAGGGCCGGTCCGGCGAGCGTAGGGAACAGCGCCTGCTCGTAGCCATCCATCATCCAGCCCAGGAAGCCGGCGAGAAGGGTCATCTGCATGCCCTTGGTAATCGCGTCTTTGGTGCCTGCGGAAGTGGTCATAAGGGATGGCCCCATCAGAAGGAGATATCTCGAGCCTTCAAGGAACGAATTACTGTTCGGCGGTTGGGACTTGTTCAGTCGAACGGGTTTGCCGTTAATGGGCTGATATCAATCCTTCACGCATGAGCACCCCGAAGCACCCCGAGCCCACCGGCATGATTCGCCGTAAGCGCCGCATCGAAGGTAGCTCCGCCATCCTGCTCCCTTTTCTCGCCAACGGCGAGATCGACTGGGCGGGCTTCACCGCCCACGTTCGCCGTACCGTCGCGGCGGGCTTGGCTCCAGCCGTGAACATGGATACGGGCTTCGGTAATCTCATCGATGACACCATCCGACGGAAAGCCCTGCAAATCACCCAAGCGGAGACGGGCGGAAAATGGTTTGTCGCCGGTGCCTTCGTCCTCGATCAGCCCGGGGCTGTTTTCGACCTCGCTGCCTACGCCCGCCAGATTGAGCTGATCCAGCAGCACGGCGGCACGCCAGTCATCTTTCAGAGCTACGGCCTGACCGATCAATCCGACGAGCAAATCGTGGAAGCTTATGTCGGCATCGCCCGCCATGCCCCGCGATTCGTGGGCTTTGAACTTGGCCAAATGTTCGCGCCTTTCGGCAAAATCTATTCGCTCGAAGTCTACCAAGGATTGATGGGCATCCCCCAGTGTATCGGCGCCAAGCACTCCTCGCTCCGTCGCGACCTAGAATGGGAACGCCTCGCCCTGCGCGATGCCACCCGCCCGGATTTCCGCGTCTACACAGGCAACGATCTTGCCATCGACATGGTGATGTATGGCAGCGACTACCTGCTCGGGTTGAGCACCTTCGCCCCGGAAGCTTTTGCCTTACGGGATAAGGCCTGGGAAAACGGCGACGCGGCCTTCTACGAAATCAACGACCTCCTTCAGTATCTCGGCTTCCTAGCCTTCCGCCCCCCTGTCCCCGCATATAAACACTCCGCCGCGATGTTCCTGAAGCTTCGGGGTTGGATTGGTTGCGATGACACCCATCCGCGCTCGGCCAAGCGTCCGGAGTCCGACCGCGATATCCTCGCCGACATCGCTCGGCGGATCGAAGCCCTCCACTGAGCCGATGACCACCCCATTTAAACTTACCCGCGTCGCGTCGCTCAAGACCGTCGCCGATTTTCGCACCCATTGCGCCAGCGTCGGAGCCGACCTGCCGCTCGAGGACACCATTGAAGCCGGCGCCGGCAACCCCCTCTCGCAGCCAATCGGCCGCACGAAGGTCAACGGCAAGACCATCGGTAACCGTATCGCCATCCATCCGATGGAAGGCTGGGACGGCACCACCACTGGCGGCATCTCCGAGGAGATGAAGCGACGCTGGGAGCGCTTCGGCGCGAGCGGTGCCAAGCTGATCTGTGGCGCCGAGGCCATGGCCGTGCGCGCCGACGGACGCGCGAACATGAACCAGCTGATCATCAACGAGGAGAACCAGGCCGGCATCTCGGAACTCGTCGGCATCCTCAAGGCCGAGCACCTTGCCCGCTGGGGTTCGGTGGATGACCTCGTCATCGGCTTCCAGCTCACCCACTCTGGCCGCTTCTGTCGTCCGCATGACAAGAAGCGCTGGGAATCCCGCGTGGCTTACCGCCACCCGATCCTCGACAAGAAGTTCAACGTGACCTCGGACGATCAGGTCCTGACCGACGCCGACGTCGAGGAGCTAATCCGCTGCTACGTAAAGGCCGCCCGCGTGGCTCGTGACTGCGGTGCCGACTTTGTCGACATCAAGCATTGCCACGGCTACCTCCTGCACGAATTCCTCAGCGCCCACACGCGTCCAGGCAAGTTCGGTGGCTCGTTCGAGAACCGCACCCGCATCCTGAGCGATATCATCGCCGGCATCCGCGCCGACGGCAACGCGATCGATATCGGCGTGCGCCTGAGCCTGTTCGACATGGTACCGTTCCGACCGGACCCCGTGCTGAGCGTACCCGGCAAGCTCGGTCCTGGCGTCCCCGAAGAGCATGCCCATCTCCTGCCCTACCATTACGCCTTTGGGGTGAACGCGCAGAAGCCCACCGAAATCGACCTCACCGAGACCTTCGCCTTCGTGAAGCTCCTCGGCGAATTAGGCGTCAAGATCCTCAACACCACCGCCGGCTCGCCCTACTACAACCCGCACCTCCAGCGTCCGGCGGCCTATCCGCCCAGCGACGGCTACCAGCCGGCGCATGACCCGCTCATCGACGTCGCCCGTCAGGTGCGCGTCGTTCGCGAGGTCCGTGCGCAAGCCCCTGCCGGCATGATCGTCGTGAGTTCCGGCCTCAGTTACATCCAGGAATACCTCCCCCAAATCGCGCAGCATATTCTACGCACCGGAGGGAGCGATGCCATCGGCGTAGGTCGCGCGGTGCTCAGCTATCCCGCCATGCTCGCCGACGCCGCGAAGAACGGCGCGATGGAGACCAAGTTCATTTGCCGCACTTTTAGCGACTGCACCACCGCGCCGCGCAACGGACTCATCTCCGGGTGCTACCCGCTCGACAAGTATTACACCGCGAAGCCCGAGTTCCAGCAGCTCAAGGACATCAAGAAGAGCGTCGGCGCCTGAAGGCGCCTAAGGCTTCTCGAAGATCATCAAATGCTGCCACGGCAGGCCCGGCTTGTTCACCAAGAACCGGAAGCCCGCGGCTTCGAATTCCTTGCGCGCCTGGGCTTCGGTCATCTTGTGATGCGGCTTGATTGGGACGTTGTCGTCCTCGGCGCGATATTCGAGCAGGTAGATTCGTCCTTTCGATTTCAAGGCCGAACGCAGCGAGGCCAGCATCTCCACCGGGTGGTCGAATTCATGGTAAGCATCGACCATCAGCGCGGCGTCGATTGAACCCGGCGGCAGCTTCACGTCATCAATTGCGCCCAAGTGGGGGTGGACATTCGTCACGCCCAGCTTGGCGGATTCCGTCTTCAGGAAATCAAGCATCTCCGGCTGGATGTCCACCGCGACGACCTTGCCGCGCGGCAGTTTACGGGCGATGCGGAAGGAATAATAGCCCGAACCGGCACCAATATCGGCCAGGACGGCGTCCGGGGCCAGTTCGAGCAAGGCGATGGCCTTCGAGGGCGCCTCCTCCTTTTCGCGGTCGGTGCGCTCCAGCCAGCCGATACCGGGATGCCCCATCACGTGCGAGATCTCGCGGCCCATCCAGACCTTGCCGATGCCGTCGCGCGAAGGCGTGCACGTCTCGTACTTGGCCGGCGAAGCGGTCGGCGCGGCGGCGACCGGCCGCGTGAAGAAGAACAAGGCGACCGCACCGCCGACGAGCAGCACGGAGGAAAGCACGGGGTAACGCTTCAGCATGGACGTAGACTGCGGCGAACCTAGACGCTAGCAAGAGCGACCGCGCGGAGCGTTACTTCTTTACCGGCTCGTTGCAATGATCGCAGACCTTGCCGACCTTGGCGGCCTTGACGCAGCAAGGGTGGTTGCACTTGTCGCCCCGCTTCGTCGCCTTGTCGCAGCAGCTACCTTCCTGATATTTCGGGGCGGCCGGTGCGGGAGCCGCGGCCGGTTTGTCGGCGGCGAAAAGGAGGACGGTAGAAGCAAGCAAGAGAGCCAAATGTCGCATACCATCCATTCCTGCAAAACTACGGCGGACGACAAGCGGAAATAAAAAATAAGCCAGCGGCCGACCACACGCAGCCCGGTCGCGCGGGCACATGACCCAAACCGCGCCTGAACGGCACAAAACGGCTGTTTTGTATCATTTATCTAGGATTCTGATAACGGCATCCCGCCAGGGCGCCCGTAAGTGGCGCTTGCCTGAGGCCTTGGATGAGTAATAGTACCTACACCACTGAATAGGTGGTACGGTATGAAACACAGCAAGCACAGCTCAGGTTTCAGCCTCATCCTGTCCCTGACGGTGATGGCGGGAATCGTCATGCTGCTGGTCACTGTCTCCGCCTTTGTCATGGTCGAGTCTCGGGCCGTCATGAACCAGCAGCTCGCGACGCGTGCCAAGTTGAACGCTATAGTGTCTATGCGCCTCGCCCTTGCGCACCTCCAGCAGGAGGCTGGCGCGGACCGCCGCTCCACCGCACGGGCGGATGTCACCCAGCCTGACGCCACCGCTAGCACGGTCAGTAATCCGATGTGGACAGGTATCTGGCGCACCGACCTGCCTGACCTTCCGCCCGCCTGGCTCGTCTCCGGACGCGCCGATCAACCCGCTGGCACCCAGTCGGCCTCGCTCTACCAGACCAGCCTCACCCCAGATTATCACGTCGGCTATTGGGCACCGTGGCAGTCCAGCTACGCACCTACCGCGGATCAGCTCGTCACGCTCGTCGGCCTTGGAAGCGCGCTGGGGCAGGACGGTTCCACTCCGAGCGGTCTCGTCTCGCTTCCAAAGATTGCGCTGCCCGACGACGATGTCGTCGGCACCTACGCCTATTGGGTCGGTGACGAAGGCGTGAAGGCGCGCCCCAACCTCATCGACACCCGCGCAAAGACCGACACGAACAGCGCCGATCAGCTCATCTCTGTCCGCAGCCCCGTAACCCACGGGCTACTGAAGAACCTCCCGAACCAGATTCAACTAACGGCACTCTCCCGAATGAAGGACGCGCCACTCCTCACTGGTTGGGATCCGATTGTCACCGGCGGTAATCCGCTCGATACGCGGAAGTATTTCCATGACATCAGCCTCGTCTCGGCCGGCGTGCTCGCCGACCCCGTCAATGGTGGCCTCAAGCGGGACCTCTCCGTCGCCTTCGAGCTGAGCGACGCGCAGTTCGCCCTGACCGAATTCGGCGGCGGCGCGATGGGCGCGGCTGGCACCGCAACCGAGAAGGGCGTGGAAGCTTTTCCAATTTCTGAAAAAATGCCGGTGCTGCAGGACAGCGGCAGGCGCACCACCACCGCCGAGCCCATCTTTAGCCGCACGGTCCCAGACGGACAAGTCCGCGGCCCGACCTGGTGGGCATTGCGCGATTACCACCGCCTCTACAAACAGCTCGGCTGGAGCGCTGGCGGTTCCGGCACTCGCGCGACAACCACCCCTACCCTACTTGCCCGAACGCTTTGGCCCAACGTCGCCGCGGCGCACCCGTCTGGCACTCCGGCGAGCAGCGGCCTTCCCAATAACAGCCTTCGCAATCGTATCTACGGCTACTCAGATATCTATAACGGGGACCTGCCCACGCCAATCAACCCGAACGCCTCGGACCTCCTCAACGGCGACTCCGGACGACTCATCACCCGCCCGCTCAACGTCGCCGCCACGCCCTACGTGCAGCGCGTCTCGCTGGCGTTTAGCGTGAACAAGATGCAGTGGTTCGTCTGGAAATCGATCAGGATCGGAAAGAACGTGATGTGGTATCAGGAAGAGTGGATTGATATCCGCCTCAACATCACGCCGATCGTTGTCATCCATAACCCGTACAATGTGCGGATGACCTGGCAACCCGGCACCACCGGTGCCTCCGGCACTAAGACACCCTATGCCGCGGCGATCTCCTTCTCGGACCTCGCCGGTTGGAAGTTCCGCTTCAAGCAGTACCAGTCTGGCACGATGAGCAGCCCGTTCATCTACGAGACCCCGCTCTCCGACTTCTTCAGCCTTCAGAGCGGCAATAGCGACGACGAGGACTCCTTCCGCCTCTACCTCTCCAAGGACAACAATGCGGCCATCACCCTCGAGCCCGGCGAACACCGCGTCTTCTCCTGCGAGCCGGTCATCAGCGAGTGGGCCAAGTCCATCGTGCTAAACAATACCTACGACACCCGCGGCGGCTACCGCGATAACGTCTGGGACTGGGGCTTCGGCGTCGACGCGACGGACAACTTTGACATCGGCTCCCCGATTGCGTTCGAGATCATCCCTGGGGGCAATATGCGGATGCGTCACGCCGTTGCGAGTTGGCCGGACGACCAGCTCTTCCTGAACAGCAGCCCAGGTAATTCCGACAAGAATGACTTCTTCTACAATAGCAGCGAGGTCAACGAAGTGGTCTTTACCGACATCAACCAGATAAAGTATCCAAGTCCTGGTGAGAAGTTCTTTGCGAGTTGGCGTCACGTGCGCGACAAGTATCCGCGACCGAACCCGACGTACGATGGCCGAACCCCCTACCCCACGCCGACCTCACCGCCGCTCGAACCCGATCTGGTGAACGTAATTGATATCTCCGTCAAAACGGCGGACGCGGAAGGCGCACCCTTCGCCACCCTCGCACTTTCCAACCCGCTCGCCGCCACGCAGCGGGCCAGCGCTTCCGGACGCATGGGAGTAGGCACCGGCGCCGGCGCGCGCGGAGCCTCGCCGAGCTACCAGATCACCGTTCGCAATGGCACCTGGCTCAATGTGCTGGCGAACGCCGACAGCGGACGGCTCGCCTTCGGTGGTAACTCGACCTCGTCGTACGGTGCCCCGAAAGTCATCCTCACGGAACTACCGTTAGTCCAGCCGATGACACTCGCCCAATACGCCCACGCTAATTTCGGCGTCCGCGACCAACAACCCCTGCTCAGCATCGGCAACAGCTTCGCCTCCCCGTACGTCGATGCCAGGAAAGTTCTGCAGACAAACGGCGCCAACTGGTCTGAGTTCGACCAGACTTACCTGCTCAACGCAGCGCTCTGGGATGGTTACTTCCTTTCAAGCATAGCGCCCTGGATGAAGACCGGTGCAACCGGGGCGATTGCGCCCACGGCACCCACCCCGACGAACGTCAACGCCACGACCACCACGTTGGACCCCAACGAAGCCAAGAGCCTCACGCAAGTCATCGAAGAATTCGTCAATAATGGCACCACGCTCGATAACCCCCGCTTCTCGATCGAACGCTCCACCCTCAGCGCGACTGAAACCGCAAAATCCCTCGCCGACTACCGTCGCTCCGCCGCCGTGCTACTCAACAAGGGTGCATTCAACGTCAATTCGACGTCATCTGTCGCTTGGCAG
>CAMDQP010000041.1 GCA_945906115.1 Opitutus sp. GAS368 | reverse complement strand
GTGCCGCGCGGGGTGAAGGGCGCGAGGCGCTCGGCAGTGATATAGCGGGCATCGGTGACAGCCTTCTCGAGGTAGGACATCACGGGGTTGTAATGCTCGATATGACCGACCTGGACGATGCGATCGGCCTTGGCGGCGGCGTCCAGAATCTGGGAGGCCTCTTCGAGCGTGACGCAGATGGGCTTCTCGATGAGCAGGTGGACGCCCTTGGCGAGCAGCGGCAGCGCCACGGCGGCGTGGTGGTTGGTCGGGACCACGACGCTGACGGCGTCGCACCCGGCGGCCATCTCGTCGAGCGTGGCGAACCGATGGCAGTTATGCTTGGCGCAGATTTCCGCCGCCCGGGCGTCATTGGGCTCGAAGATGCCAGCGAGTTCGGCGCCAGGCAGGGTCGAGTAGATGCGGGCGTGGTGCTGGCCGAGCGAACCCGTGCCGGCCACCCCGCAGCGGATGCGCGTAGCGGTCATGACCCCCAGACTCCCTCGGGCGACGGCTTCCTTCAATCCGAAAACCCGGCTCACCGCAGAGGGCCAGCCCAGCGACGCCACGACACACGTGCCACCGTCAACCTCTAAAAGACTCGGCGGAACGGACTCCCTTGTTGCCGAGACGCCGTGGTCGCAGGTAGAAAACCGCCATGACGCATGATGCGGAACTGGCGACCTTGGTGCGCCTCCTCGACGACCCCTCACCAGTTGTCCGCCTCGCCGTACTCAGTAAGATCAAAGCCGCCGGACTACCAGGCGTCCTCTGGCTCGAAACCCTGACGAAAGACGAAGCCCTCGCCGACCACGCCCGCCTGTTACTCGCCGACCTGCGAACGCCCGAGGCCGCGGCCTACGCCTTCCTCGCGCACGTGCGCGACCCGCACTGCGACCTCGAAAAAGCCTGCCTCCTGCTCGAACGCGCCACCGACCCAGCTTTGGCTGATGACGCCTATTCCACCGAACTTGACCGCCTGGCTGCACGTACCCGCGAACTCATCGCCGAACCGCTCGACGTGCGCACGAAGTGCCGACTGCTCTGCCGCGTGATCTTCGGTGAAGAAGGCTATCGCGGTGCTCAGGAAAGCTTCGCCATCCCTGCTTCTTCCCTACTCTCGCAGGTCATCCACAGCCGTCGCGGCATCCCGATCTCGCTCTGCCTGATCTTCCTGCTCGTCGCTCGCCGCCTCGGCCTGCCCGTCGAGCCCGTCGGCCTACCCGGACGTTTCATGGTCGGCATCTTCCGCGGGCGCGAACCGCTCTACCTCGACTGCTACGAAGGCGGCGCCTTCCGCACCCGCGCGGAAGTGCAGCTACTGCTGCTCGACAATCAACTACCGGCCGATGAGGCGTTCCTCCGCCCAGTGACCACGCACCAGACGCTTGCACGCTGCTGCCGTAATCTCATGTCGCAGTTCGAAGCGCAAGGCGACGACCGCAGCAGCCGCCTTTTCCTCACGTTCGTCCACGCCCTGGAAAAGACCGATGAGCGCGCCTGACACCCTCACCCCCTCGTCCTTACGGACGACCGAGTTCGCGCCCGGCCAGCTCGGCGTGATCGGCGACCCCATCGCGCATTCGCTCAGCCCGGCGATGCACAACGCCGCCATCGCGAAGCTGCTCCCGACGAATCCACGCCTCGCCGGCGTGCGCTACCATCGCCTGCACATCACCGCCGAAGAACTTCCCGAAGCGCTGGCCCTGTTGCACGCTAAAGGTTTCGCCGGCGTGAATCTCACGGTACCGCATAAAATCCAGGCGCTCTCGCTTGCCGAATCCCTCTCGCCCGAAGCGCGTCGGGCCGAATCCGTCAACACGCTCATCCGCACCGCGACCGGCTGGGCCGGCGACACCACCGATGGCCAAGGCTTCCTCGAAGCTCTGCGTGAACGTACCGGAAAAACGACCAAGGGCCGTCCAGTGATTCTCCTCGGCTCCGGTGGTGCCGCCCGGGCCGTCGCCGCAGCCTGCCTCGCCGACGGCTGCGTCTCGCTACTCCTGCACAACCGCGATGCCGCCAAGGCCGCCGACCTCGCGTCCGCACTCGGCGACCCGCGCGTCCAAGCCGCCGGCCTCGCCGAGATCAAGGCCTCGCCTGAGGCCGTCATCGTCAACTGCACGACGCTCGGCCTAAAGCCGACCGACGCCTCGCCCTTCCCTTCCGCACTCCTCGCCGCCGGACAATTCGTCTTCGACACAACCTACGGCAGCGAAGCCTCGCGCCTGCTCATGGATGCCCGCGAACACGGTATCGCCTGCTGCGACGGTCGTTCGATGCTGCGCTGGCAAGGAGCGCTCGCCTTCCGTCTGTGGAACGGCATGCTTCCTCCCGAAGCCCCGATGCGCGCCGCGCTGGGCGAAACCGCTCCCTGAACCCATGACGCTCGTCGACCTGCAGAACTTCGCTAAGCTCCACCCAGGGCTGGCCGCCCTGACCGCCGGCGCCCTCGGAGCCTGCGTCGGCAGCTTCCTCAACGTCTGTATCCATCGCCTGCCCAAGGGAGAATCCATCGTCACCCCGGGATCGCACTGCGCCTGCGGCCAGCCGATTCCCTTCTGGTATAACATCCCTCTCTTTGGCTGGCTGTTCCTGCGCGGCCGCGCGCAGTGCTGTGGCGCTCGCATCTCCGTCCGCTACCCGCTCGTCGAACTCACCACCGCCCTCCTTTTCATCGCCGCCTGGACGTTCCTCCCTCCGGCGAAAGCCGCGGTGGCCTGCGTCTACCTTCCACTCCTCGTACTCCTCGCCGGCTGCGACCTGGACGACATGATGGTCCCCGACGCCCCGAACTTCGCGCTGGTCGGCACGGGCATCATCCTCGCGATGCTGGCCCCTTCGATTCACGGCGAGACCCTGCATTCAATCGAAGCCGTAAATCGCTTCCGGGCGTTGATCGATGCCCTGCTCGGCGCCGCCGTCGGCACGGCGTTGGTCTGGTGGATTCGAACCATTGGTAGCGTCATGGCCGGACGCGAAGCCATGGGCGAAGCCGACATCATCCTTTGCGCCGGGGTCGGTGCCTACTGTGGCTGGCAGGGTGCGGTTTTTTGTCTTTTCGGGGGGTCGGTCATCGGGGTCATCACAGCCCTCCCCGGCCTGATTCAGGCCAAAATAAAGGGGGAAGAGTATGCCGGAGTGGTGCCCTTCGTGCCCAGCATGGCCATCGCCGGGGCAGTCTGGTTCTTCCGAGGCCCCGAACTGGTCACCCTCTGGCGCGACTGGACCGCTTCGTGAATCATTCTGACTTGTCAGCCCCCTTTCCCCGTCCAATCATCGAACTCACCCCACTATGAAGCAGCTTGCTCTTGCTACCTTAATCGCTTCCGCCGCCCTCGTCGGTTGCACCACTTACGACACCCCTAACCATGGACGTAACGTCTCCATGGAGCCCTCTCATAACTTCCTTGGCATCGTCACGGTCGAGTCCGGCTCCTTCGCCCCGAACGATCAGACCACCATCGGGGTCAATATGCGCGAGTTCTCCGGACGTCGCATCACCTCGGGCGACCGCGTCACCCTGCTCTGGGGCGCCGTCACTCTGACCGACTACTAAACCGACAAGTAGCCCTTGCAGAAGCCCCGGATTCGGGGCTTCTTCATTTACAGGCCATGAACGACCCCGGAAGCAATGTCGCCCGCCATCTTCGAATCGCGGCTACCGACCGACCGGACGGCCTGGCGACCAAGTCGCCGACTGCGTTCAGCGCCAACGGCGAGGTCCTCCACGTGGTCCGCAGCTTTCGGCAACTCGACCAAGAGAGCAACGGAGCCGCCGAACACTTCAGCCGGTCCGGCATCACCCAAGGCGGTCGCGTCCTGTTGGCCGTCCGCCCCGGGCACGACCTTATCGTCGGGATGTTCGGCCTCCTTAAGCTGGGAGCCATCCCCATCGCCATCGATCCCGGCATGGGCTGGTCTGCCTTCCTAGACTGCGTCCGCCGCTCTCGCCCGTCGGCCCTCGTCGGCGTCCGCGCGGCCACGCTCCTCAGCCGTCTGCCCTTTGCGGCCTTCCGTTCACTTCGCCATCGCGTGACGGTGGGAAACTCGGCCTGGCGCCATGCACTGGCGGCGAGACCCCAGTCAACACGCCCGCTAGCCGAAGTCTCCCCCGACACGCTCGCCGCCATCCTCTTCACGTCTGGCTCGACCGGCCCACCGAAGGGTGTCTGCTACACGCACGGGATGTTCGACGCGCAGATCGAACTGGTTCGTACGACTTACGCGATCAGCCCGGGCGAGACCGATATGGCGATGCTGCCGCTCTTCGCGCTCTTCAATCCGGCCCTGGGCACGACCACCGTCACGCCGCTTCTCGACCCATCCCGCCCGCTCGCCGCCAACCCCGCCCCACTGGTGGCCGCTCTCATCGCGGAGAAAGTCACCAGCTCTTTTGGCTCACCCGCCATCTGGGGTAAAATCGCTGACCATTGCGAAGCCCGTGGCCTCAAATTGCCCGACCTCCGCCGCCTGCTGATCGCTGGTGCTCCGGTCTCCGGCGAACTGCTCGCCAAGCTCCGCGTCGTCGCGCCAAGCTGCGTGACTCACACGCCGTATGGCGCGACGGAGTGCCTGCCGGTCACGACGATCACCGCCGACGAACTACTCGGCGAAGGCCGCCAACGCACCCTCCGCGGCCAAGGCACGTGCGTCGGCCGGCCCGTCAGCGGCGTCGAGATCCGCGTGATCAGAGAAACCGACGGCCCAATCGCGTCGCTCAGCGAAGCCGTCTCGTGCGTCGTCGGTGAAATCGGTGAGATTATCGCGACGGGTCCGAGCGTGACCCGTGAATACGACGAACTACCCGAAGCCACCCGGCTCGCAAAGATCGCCGACGGAGGCCGCGTCTGGCACCGCATGGGTGATCTCGGCTCGGTCGACGCATCTGGCCGTCTCTTCTTCCTTGGACGCCGTGTGGAAAAAGTCCGTGCCGCCGACGGCGACCTGCCGACGGAATCGCTCGAGCCCGCCTTCCGCCAACACCCGCAGGTCTTTCGCTGCGCACTCATCGGCCTCGGCGCCGCCCCATATCAGATGCCTGCCCTGGTGGTCGAACCTCGCGTCGGTTCCTTCCCGGAGACCGAAGCCGATCGCACGCGCTTCATCGCGGAACTCCGCGAACTCGCCCGCATCAATCCGCAGGCCGATCGCGTGCAACACATCGTCTTCCAACGCGCCCTACCCGTCGACGTCCGCCATAACGCCAAGATTCATCGCCTCCAACTCGCCAAAGAATGGACCAGACGCCTCGCCCGATGAATTCCCCTCTCGTCCTCGTCACCGGCGGCGCCGGCTTCCTCGGCCAGGCCGTCGTCCGCCGCTGCCTCGCCCGCGGCTACCGCGTCCGCGTGCTCGGCCGCACGCCGATGACCGGCGAACTCGCCGCCAAGGTAGATTTCATCCGCGGCGACATCGCCGACCGCACCACGGTCGACGACGCCGTGAAAGGCTGCGACTACGTCTTCCATGTGGCGGCGAAAGCCGGCGTCTGGGGCCCTTGGGAAGAATACGTCCGCATCAACATCGCCGGCACCTCGAACGTCGTCGGTGCGTGCTTGGCTCACGGCGTAAGCGCCCTGGTGCACACGAGCACCCCGAGCGTCGTGTTCAACGGCGAAGCGTTCCGCGGCGCCGACGAATCGCTACCCTACGGCGACAACTGGCTCTGCGCTTACGCCGAAACCAAGGCCATCGCCGAAGAAGTCGCCCTCAAGGCCGCGTCGGAAAACCTGAAGGTCTGCGCGCTGCGTCCGCACCTAATTTGGGGTCCCGGAGACAACCATCTCTTCCCGCGCGTCCTCGCCCGGGCCCGTGCCGGCAAGCTCCGCATCGTCGGCGATGGCGAGAACCAGGTCGACGTCACCCATGTCGACACCGCTGCCGAGGCGCACCTCGGGGCGCTCGATGCGCTCCTCGCCGGCCGCGCCAATGGTAAGGCTTACTTCCTCTCGCAAGGCGAACCGGTGAAGCTCTGGGCGTTCATCAACCGCCTGCTCGTCGGCGCCGGGGAAAAGCCCATCACCCGCCGCATTAACCAGCGCTCGGCTTACGTACTCGGCGCCCTGCTCGAAGGCGTCTGGACGCTCTTCCGTCTCAAAGGCGAGCCGCCCATGACCCGTTTCGTCGCCGTCGAACTCGCCAAGGACCATTGGTTCGACGTCTCCGCCGCCCGCCGCGACCTCGGCCTCAAGCCCGCCATCGAGACCTGGGCCGAGCTGGACCGCCTCGCAGCGACGCTGCGGACGAAGTAGCGCGCACGCTTGCCCCGGCCCCCATTAACCCCATCCCTCTTCCCCATGCCCGCCGACGGACTCCAGCCTGATAAGACTTTCCACGTGACCATCCGGACCTGGTTCGACCAGACCGACGGGCTTGGGATCCTCCATCACTCGCACTACGTGCTCATGATGGAACGTGCGCAGAAGGTCATGTTCATCGACTTAATGGGCAAAGATACCATCGATCCCGCCGTGGCGCCCGATGTCTACGTGGTGGTCCGCGACATCGACCTGCACTACCTCGTCGCCATCCGCCCTGAGTGCGACGTGAAACTGGTTCTCAGCGTCCGCAAAGTCCGCGCGGCCGGTCTAACCGTAGATGTCGAGTTCCGAAGCCCAGATCACGCCATCCTTTACGCCAAGGCCTCCCGCACTATTTGTCGCATGGATGGCATCTCGCATCAGCCCTCCGCCTGGAGCGATGAGTTCCGCGCGAAGCATGAAGCCCTAATCAGAGCGTAAGAGTGCAGCATCGATTCTGCCCTCTACCCCGCGCGTAGCGCGGCGCATATCCCACACGTCTTGCCGTCGCACCCGCGGGCGGTGCAGTGTTCACGGCCGTAGAAGATGATGCGAAGGTGAAGTTTGTTCCAACTGTCCTCCGGGAAGAGCCGCTTGAGATCCCTCTCAACCTGCTCGACCGACTTGCCTGGGCTGAGCTTCCAACGCTTGGCCAGGCGATGGATATGGGTATCCACCGGGAAAGCCGGCACGCCGAAAGCTTGGGCCATGACGACCGAGGCGGTCTTGTGTCCGACGCCGGGAAGCTCCTCGAGTTCCTCAAAGGTCCGCGGCACCTGCCCCGCATGCTTGGCCATGAGCATCTTGCCGAGGCCGACAAGGGCCTTGGATTTCTGCGGGGCGAGCCCGAGCTGGCGGATGAGCGTGAGGACCCTTGCTTCGGTCATGGCCGCCATCTTGGCCGGCGTACCCGCCTCGGCGAAGAGCGCCGGGGTGATTTCGTTGACCTTCTTGTCCGTACATTGGGCCGAAAGTACCACCGCAACCAGCAGCGTGTAGGCATCCGTATGGTCCAGCGGAATCGGCGTCGCCGGGTAGAGATTCGCGAGCTTCTTCCCCACGTAATCGGCTCGTTCCTGCTTGGTCATGAAGCGACCTTGGGCATGGGCCCGACCTTGGCAACGCACCACCGCCCTACGACTTATTCACAAGCCCCCGAATGGGTTGCCAAACCTTATGTCGAAACCGTGATTCTCTAATACCCCCACCCTCGCTTGGTGGGCGATTGCGAGACCCATTTCCTCGTTCAAAACCTTTCATACATCCATGGCCCAGCTGCCCTACGACCCGTCCAAAATCACCCGCGAACTCTCCCGCCATTATGTCGCGGCGACCGAAGCCGACATCCAAGCGATGTTCGCGGCCATCGGCGCCAAGGATTTCCCGGAAATGTATGCTCACATTGACGCCGCGGTGAAGTTCCCCGGCGTCCAGGATCTCCCTGACGAGCTCGAGTATCAGGCCCTCGCGGATCGCATGGAGTCCCTTTCGAAGAAGAACTCCGTCAAGACCGCCTTCCTCGGCGACGGCCTCCAGGTCTACCGGGCCAACGAGATCGTCGGCCACGTCTGCTCGATCCGCAACCTGACAACCTCTTACACGCCTTACCAGCCCGAGCGCTCCCAGGGCACCCTGATCACCCACTGGATCTACCAGTCCACCCTCGCCCAGCTGACCGGCTTCGAAGCCGTCAACTCCTCGCTCTACGAGCGTGCCAGCGCCCTCTTCGAAGCCGCCGTCTGCGCCGTCCGCATGGGCGATGCCGAAGCGAACACGGTGCTCGTCGCCAGCAACCTCCTGCCCGGCGACCTTGAAGTCCTCCGCACGCACGTCGCCGACACGTCGGTGAAGCTCGAATTCCTCGCCGCCGACGAAGACACCGGACGCCTGACCGCCGCGGGCATCTCCGCCGCCTCCGCGCGCCTCGGCAAGCAGCTCGCCGCCGTCATCTTCCCGCAGGTCAACGCGCTCGGACTCCTCGAGGATGTCGACGCCCTCACCGACGCCTGCGCCGCCGCCGGCGTGAAATCCATCGCGGTCATCGACCCGATGCTCCTCGCCACCGGCGGCCTCAAGGCCCCGGCCCAATACGGACGTGCCGGCGCTGACATCCTCGTCGGCGAAGGCCAGCACCTCGCTATCGGCGCCAACTTCGGCGGCCCCGGCCTCGGTATCTTTGCTGTCCGCCACAACGCGGATAAGAAGAACGAAGTCCGCGAGACCCCCGGCCGCTTCGTCGGCAAGGCCAAGGAC
>CAMDQP010000040.1 GCA_945906115.1 Opitutus sp. GAS368 | reverse complement strand
ATGTCATGGACGTCGCCACGGACGGTCGCGATGAGGAACGAGCCCTGAGTGGAGCCGCCGACTTTCTCGGCGGCCATGAACGGTTCGAGGTGCGCGACCGCGGTCTTCATCACCTTGGCCGACTTCACTACCTGAGGGAGGAACATCTTGCCCTCGCCGAAGAGTTTGCCGACGACGCGCATGCCTTCCATCAGCGGGCCTTCGATGACGAGCAGCGGACGCCCCAGCTTGACGCGGGCTTCCTCGGTGTCGGCGACGACGTGGTCGTCGAGGCCCTTGACCAGCGCATGTGCGAGACGCGCGTCGACGTCGAGTTCGCGCCAAGCGTTCTTCTTAGAGGCATCGACTTCGGTCCGGGTGCCGGCAAAACGGGGCGCGGCCTCGAGGAGGCGGTCGGTGGCGTCGGCGCGGCGGCAAAGCACGAGATCCTCGACGAGGTCGCGCAGCTCCGGGTCGATCTCGGTGTAGACCTCGAGCATCCCGGCGTTGACGATCGCCATGTCGAGCCCCGCCTTGATGGCGTGGTAGAGGAAGACCGAGTGGATGGCCTCGCGGACCTTGTTGTTGCCGGCGAAGGCGAACGAGACGTTGGACAGACCGCCCGAGGTGCGGACACCAGGGCAGAGGCGCTTGATCTCCGTGACGGCTTCGATGAAATCAAGGGCGTAGCGGTCATGCTCCGCCATGCCCGTGCCGACGGTGAGGATGTTGGCGTCGAAGATGATGTCCTGCGGGTCCACGCCCGCTTCCTGGGTGAGGATGCCGTAGGCGCGGACGCAGATCCGGATCTTATCCGCGAGGGTGGCGGCCTGGCCCTTCTCGTCGAAGGCCATGACGATCATCGCCGCACCGTAACGGCGACAGAGGCGGGCGCGGCGGACGAACTCGGCCTCCCCTTCCTTGAGCGAGATCGAGTTCACGATGGCCTTACCCTGGACGCAGCGCAGGCCGGCCTCGATGATGTCGAAGTTCGACGAATCAATCATGAACGGCACCCGGGCGATATCCGGCTCGGTCGCCGCCATGTTCAGGAACTTCGTCATCGCCGCGGCGCCGTCGAGCAGCCCGGCATCGAAGTTGATATCGATGATCGTGGCGCCAGCCTCGACCTGCTGCTTGGCGACGCGCAGGGCGGAACGATAGTCGCCCTTTTCGATGTGGCCCTTGAAGATTTTCGAGCCAGCGACGTTGGTGCGCTCGCCGACGTTCACGAAATCACCGGCTCCACCGAAGAGGTTGAGCGGCTCGAGGCCGGCTAGCTGTAGGGCGGGCGGGATAGCACCAAGCGGGCGCGCCGGATACTTCACGGTGCGACGGCGGATCGCGGCGATGTGGGCGGGCGTGGTGCCGCAGCAGCCGCCGAGGATGTTGACCAGGCCGTCGCGGGCGAAGGTCTCGAGGATGGCCGCGGTATCTTCCGGGCCTTCGGGGAAGCCCGTCGGCGAAAGCGGATTAGGCAGGCCGGCATTCGGGTAGCAGGAGACGAAGAGGTCGGCCTTCTTCGCGAGTTCGGCGATGTGTGGTCGCATCTGTTCGCCGCCGAGGGCGCAGTTCATCCCGACGCTGATGGGCTGGGCGTGGCGGACGGAATTCCAGAAGGCTTCGGTCGTCTGACCAGTGAGCGTGCGGCCGGAGGCGTCGGTAATCGTCCCCGAGATCATCAGCGGGATGCGGAAGCCACGGGCCTCGAAGGCTTCGTCGATCGCGAAGAGGGCGGCCTTGAGGACGAGCGTGTCGAAGACCGTCTCGCAGAGGAGCAGGTCCGCGCCGGCGTCGATCAGGGCGTCGACCTGTTCGCGGTAGGAATCGCGTACTTGGACAAACGTCACGTCGCGCTTGGCGGAATCATTGACGTCGCGGGACATCGACAGCGTCTTATTCGTCGGGCCGATGGCACCGGCCACGAAGGCGTCCTTGCCCGGGTTGGCGGCCTTGAAGGCATCGACGGCTTCGCGGGCGACCTTGACCGCTTCCGTGTTCAACTCGCGGACGAGGTCCGTCATCGCGTAGTCTTCCATCGCGATGGACGTGCCGTTGAAGGTATTGGTCTCGAGGATATCCGCGCCGGCGTCGAGGTAGGCACGGTGGATGTCACGGACGACGGCCGGCTTGGTGATGACCAAGAGGTCGTTGTTACCCTTGAGCTGACCGGGGTGGTCCTTAAAGCGGTCGCCGCGGTAGTCCGCTTCCTGCAGCTTGAGCTGCTGGATCATGGTGCCCATCGCGCCGTCGAGGTAGACGATGCGTTGACGCAGGAGAGCCTCAAGGCGCTCACCGGCCGGGTTAAGTGGGAGTCTCTGACGGGACATCGCCCTTACCGTGCGGGTTGCCGCCCAAGGGTCAAGGCACGGGGCGGGACTATTGTGTCATCCCCGGCAGGTCGGGCTTCTTGCAGCGGAGGAGGTCTTGGCTGCGGTAGAGCACGATCCGCTTACCTTCGAATTTCTCGTCGTTCCAGAGGAGCGGGCGGAGTTCAAAACTGAAGACCGGGTTCAAAAAGGAAAGCTCTGCCTCGACCGCGGCGTCGCCGCCCTGCCAGTAGAGGATACCGTTGGGCTGCGAATGCTTGGCGCCCTTGCAGAGGAGTTGGCGGGTATTGTGGACGAACGTGCGGAGGTCCGCCACGGCGCGGCCGGTGACGAAGTCATGCTCGTGGTTCATCGTCTCGGCACGGGCGTTCTTGACGTCGACGTTCTTGAGGCCGAGGCGCTCGGCGATATCCGTGACGACCGTGATTTTTTTGCCGACGGAGTCGACGAGCGTGAAGCGGGCCTTGGGGTAGAGCACGGCGAGGATGAGGCCGGGGAAGCCGCCGCCGGTGCCGACGTCCATGACGCGGCAGCCGTCCATGAGCTTGAGGAACTTCACCGCCGCGATGCACGGGGCGTAGTGATGACGTTCGAGGTTCTCGATGTCCTTACGCGATACCAGGTTGATCTTCTCGTTCCACTCGCGGTGGAGCGCGGCCATGGCGGTCAGCTGCTCCCACTGGGCGGGCGTGACTTCCGGGAAGAGGGGAACAAGGGACTGCATGCGAGGGCGCCAGCGTGTCCCGCGACCGGTCTGAGGCAAGGACGCCTTTGGCCGGCGCACTTTGCTGTTTCCTTCGGGCGGGACTTAGCCAAACCTTGCCGTCCTATGTTCCACCACATCGTCTTCTTCTACCTGAAAAAGGACATTACTTCTGCCCAGCGCGCGGAATTCGAGACCAAGCTCCGCGGCCTGCTCGCCATCAAGTCCATCCACAGCGGCTACGTCGGCATCCCCAGCACCCACGCCGTCCGTCCCATCATCGACACCTCCTACGACTTCGCCGAGTTCTTCGTCTTCAAGAACCACGCCGACCATGACGCCTACCAGATCGACCCGATCCACCAGGCCTTCATCGCCGACTGCAAGGCCTACTGGGATTCCGTCAAGATCTACGACTTCGAATAAGCCGACGGCTCATCGACGAATCAGGCGCCGCACCCCGGCGCCTTTTTTATGCCCAGGCTTCAGGGTTGGGTTCGACAGGGGTCAGCGCGGGCTTTGTATCATCGCTATGAAACGACTGCTTTCAGCCCTGTCTCTCCTTGGCCTGTCGGTGTCGCTCTCGGCGCAGGCGCCGCTCTGGGACCTAGCGAAGGACAAGATCCCTGAGGCCCTCAACCATGGCACGGTCCGGGCGGCGGACGGTAGCGTGACGGTCGGCGGAGAAAATTACTTCGGCGTCCCGCCCTCAGCTTTCCCTGACCAGCAGAACTTCACGGTCCAGGTGACGGTCACCTTCCCCGAACTCACCGAAGGCACGACGATGCATGTGCTACTCAAGCAGAAGAAGGACGGCGAAGACACCGGCCTGGGGCTCACGTTCCTCAATTTCCCGACCATCCAGGCCCACCGCCCGATCATCAATGGCATGCACATCGGCGACAAGCGCCTCAAGCTCCAGCCGAACACGCCGTATGCTTTCACGGTCGCGGTCCGGAAGGGCAGCCCGACGTATTACCTGAACGAAGCCCCGACCGGCCAGTATTTCGTACTGCTGCTGCCGAACGAAGAACCGATGTGGGTGGGCAAGAAACTCCTCCCGCGGGAAAAGCCTTTCACCTCGGCGAAGATCACCGCGCTGAAGGTCTACGGTCCTGATTACACTTATAAATCGCCCAAGGAGAAGGTGACCGCCGAGCCGCGCGGTGGCATCGCCGGGAAGGGCTGGATGGTCGATGCACCCACGATTGTCGACCCGAAGCGCCCGAAGCTACTCTTCTACGGGGACTCGATTGCGGGCGGCTACCGCGGGCAACTCTTGCCGATGCTGGAAGGTAAGGTCTACGCGTACCACTGGAGTGGCTTTGTCGGCGGCATCAATCCGAAGGTCGACACTCTGATCAAGCAGGGTGCGTCCGTCGCCGACTTCGACCTCATTTTCTTCAACAACGGGCTGCACTCTCTGTCGTGGACGCCGGATAAGGCTACCGACCAGCAGATTATCGACACCACCCGAGCCATTGTGCGCGGTTTCAAGGCGGGTGCGCCCAAGGCCAAGTTGTTCTGGATTGCCACGACCCCGCATACCGCTCGCCGCACTGAGCCCAGCAAGCCGGTCATAGCGCTCGGTGATAAGAACCCAGTCGTCCTGCGCATCAACCGCCTCGCTGAACAAGTCATGAAGGAAGAGGGGGTCGAGGTCATCGACATGTATACGCCGCTTGCCGCCCGCCTGGACCTGGCCGCCGGGGACGAATACCATTGGTCAGGCCCCGCTTATAAGATGATCGCGGACGCAATCGTCGCGAAGACGAACGAGGCCCTGAAGTTGAAATGAGGGTAGGGCGGGGCTCTCCGGGCCCGTCCCCATTGTAAACCTAGCTGCACTTCGGGCTTAACAATGGCCCCGGGGGGCCCTAGATAAGGGGTGTGCCGACTGCCCCTGCAGTAGCTTCGTCCGCCCAGGACGCCCTTGATGCCGCTGACCGGCGCTTCGGGTGGCATCCGTTTACCCAGATGCGGGAATACCAAGACAACCCTCGTCTGCACTTGGTCCGCGGCGAGGGGTGCTGGCTGATCGACGGGGAAGGGCAGCGCTACCTCGACGGTAACGCCTCAGTCTGGACGAACGTCCACGGCCACAACGACCCCGACCTGAATCGCGCCCTGCGCGAGCAGTCCGAGCAGATTGCCCACGTGACGCTCCTCGGCCTGAACCACCCGATCGCGACCGAACTGGCCGAAGACCTCGCGGGGCTGACGAACGGGGCCCTGCCGCGATGCTTCTACACCGACAACGGCAGCAACGCCGTCGAAGTCGCCCTAAAGCTTTCGTTCCAGTACTGGCAGATCGTCGGTCAGGAAACCAAGCGCGGGGTTATCTCGATGGAGGGCGCCTACCACGGCGACACCTTCGGCACGATGGCCGTCGGCGAACGCTCCGAGTTCCACCGCCGCTTCAACCCCTGGCTCTTCGCTGCGCAGACTTTTACCGCCCCGACCCATTCCGAATGCGCCGGCAAGGTCGCCCGCTCCGATGCCTCTGCCTCGCTGGCCGTGCTGAAGGCGATCCTTGAGCGTGATGCCGCCACGACGGCCTGCTTGATCCTCGAGCCCCGCGTGCAGGGCGCCGCTGGTATGGTCCAGCAGCCTGCAGGGTTCGTCAAAGCCGTTGCCGCCCTCTGCCGCCAGCACGGTGTGCACCTCATCCTCGACGAAGTCTTCACCGGCTTCGGTCGCGTGGGCGCGCTCACGGTTTCGGAAATCGAGGGCGTCACCCCGGATTTCCTCTGCCTCGCGAAAGGCCTCGCCGCTGGTTACCTGCCGCTGGCTGCCACGCTGACTTCCGAAAAGATCTACGAGGCGTTCCTCGGTCCGTTCTCCGAAGGGAAGACGTTCTTCCACGGACACACCTTCTCGGGCAACCCGCTCGGCTGCGCCGTTGCCCGTGCTTCGCTGCGCAAGCTGAAGCCCATGCTGGCCTCGGGTCAGGTCGCCGAACGCGCGTCGCTGCTCGGTCGCGAGATGGAAGCCGCCTTCGCCGGTCATGCCTACGTGCGCACATTCCGTCAGCTCGGCCTCACGGGCTCCGTCGAATTCAAGCCGGCCTCCGCCGAACGCTGGCCGACCGACACCCGTGCCGGTTATCGCGTCGCTTTGGCCGCGCGCCGCCACGGCCTCGTCATCCGTCCGCTCGGCGACTCGATCCTGTTCGTCCCGCCCATTTCCATCCAAGCCGACGAAGTGAAGCACCTCGTCCGCGCCGTCCGCCTCGCCATGGACGACACCCTGCCGAACCTCAAGGCAGACTAGATCGGCACGCAGTGCCGACCCACCCTTCCCCCGATACTCGATACTCTAAACTCCATACTCTCTTCTTAAACACATGCCTAACCTCACCGAAGCCCGAGCGCTCTACGACCTGCCGCTCAACACGCTGATCTTCAAGGCTCAGCAAGTCCACCAGGCCCACCAGGATCCGGCCGGCGTGCAGCTCTGCACGTTGAAGTCGATCAAGACCGGCGCCTGCCCCGAAGACTGCGCCTATTGCCCGCAGTCGGTGCACAACCAGACCGGCCTCGAGACCGAAGCCTTGATGGAGACGCAGGCAATCCTCGCCGACGCACGTAAGGCCAAGGCCGGCGGCGCGACCCGCTTCTGCATGGGCGCCGCCTGGCGCCGCGTGAACGATGGCAAGCAGTTCGACAGCGTCCTGAACACCGTCTCGGGCGTGAAGGAACTCGGCCTCGAAGTCTGCTGCACCCTCGGGATGGTCAGCGAAGCCCAAGCTGGCCGCCTCAAGCAGGCCGGTTGCGACGTGTATAACCACAACCTCGACACCTCCCGCGAGCACTACTCGAAGATCATCACGACCCGTACCTACGACGACCGTCTCCAGACGCTTTCGAACGTCCGCAAGGCCGGCCTCGAAGTCTGCTCCGGCGGCATCCTCGGTATGGGCGAGACGGTCGACGATCGCATGAAGATGCTCGTCGAGCTTGCGCAGCTTGACCCTCAGCCCGACTCCGTACCGATCAACGCCTTGGTGGCCGTTGAAGGCACACCGCTCGCGGGCCGCAAGTTCGTCGATACGATCGAGTTCGTCCGCACGATTGCCGTCGCCCGTATTCTGATGCCGAAGGCGATGGTTCGCCTCTCCGCCGGCCGCGCCAACATGAACGACGAGACGCAGGCCCTCTGCTACCTCGCCGGTGCCAACTCGATCTTCCTCGGCGAGAAGCTCCTCACGACGGGTAATCCCGATATCGAAGAGGACATGAACCTGATGAAGCGTCTCGGCCTGCACCCGATGCATCCAGACGAAGCCCGTCGCATTCATCGCGGTGACCTCGCCCCGGCGGACGCCAAGCCGGCCGAATGGCCAAACGTCGCGGAATTCGCCGCGGCCAACGCAACGGAAGAATCCTGCGGCAACGGCGGTTGCGGCTGCAAATAATATGGCCCTCATCTTCGTCACCGGCAGCGACACTGGCGTGGGTAAGACCCACGTCGCTGGATTGCTCGCGCGTCGCCTTGCTCGCGATGGCTTCACGCAGGTCATCAAGCCAGTGGAGTCAGGCGCGGGCGCCGGTCGTCCAGCCGACGCCAAGAAGGCCGCAGGCAAGTGGGCTGAAGCGCATACGCTGCTGACGCTCCCGGCTCCGATCGCCCCGCTCGCCGCGGCGAAGAAGGCCCGTAAGCCACTCGACCTCGCTCTCCTCCTGAAACTCTACCGTGCCGTTCCGCATGCTCCGTGCCGCGTCGTCGAAGGCGCCGGTGGTGTGGCCGTGCCGATTGATCCCAAGGGTAAGGATTGGGCGGACTTCGCCGCTGCGATCAAGCCGACCGTCGCCATCGTGGTTGTCGAGGATCGCCTCGGTGCGATCAACCAGGCGCGTCTGGCGATCTCTTATTTGCGTCGCCGTTACGACGGCCCGATTGGTGTCTGGCTCAACGCCATCAAGAAGCCTTCGAAGGAAGTCGCCGCGGCGAACCGTGCCGGCTTGGCCGAGTCTTGGATCCCGCTGCTCGGGGAATCGGGCAAAGGCGAGAAGTCTGCCCGCTTCCATTTCTTGCCGCGGTGAACGAAGCCCTGCTGCAGCGCCTGCGTCAGTCCCTCGCCCAGCGCGAGGGATCGTCGTTGCGCCGCAAGCTGACGGCCCGCACTTCGGCCGACACCCGCATCAATCTGGCCGATAACGATTACCTCGGCTTGTCCCGTGATCCTGTGGTCGTGGCCGCCGGGGTGGCCGCGCTGCAGGAATGGGGTGCATCTTCGTCCGCTTCGCCGCTCGTCACGGGCTACACCGAGATCCACCAGAAGCTCGAGCACGCCCTCGCCGCTTGGCAGGGCTACGAGCATGGGCTGGTGATGAATACCGGCTTCTCGGCCAACTCCGCCGTCCTCGGCGGCCTGCCGAAGAAGGGCGACCTCATCCTCGCCGATCGTCTCGTCCACGCGAGCATGCTCGACGGCATCGTGGCCTCAGGCGCACGCCTCCGTCGCTTCGCCCATAACGACCTCGATGCGCTCGAGCTCATGCTCCACGAGGAGCCCGCCTTGGATGGCGTCATCTTCGTGGTCACGGAGAGCGTCTA